>JADJPZ010000003.1:300000-600000 GCA_016713025.1 Saprospiraceae bacterium
CCTGGCCACCCAATCCAAAAACGAGATTAAACATTTATTTAAATTTTAAGATACAAAGATAATACTTTTCAATCAAATTCAGGAACAGGTATAAATTAATTTGGATAGTAGCACGGAATAATCTACCTTATCCTTAAAAAAGGTCAAAGATTTACACTGATATTGTAAACATTTTTTATATTGCAAATGTTTTTCTTAAAATACTGAAAATGTCTGTCATTCAAAAGTTTATACAACCTATTGTTGAAAAATATAGCTTTGGTGTATGTAGTTACCTCGCTCAAAAGTGGGGTCTGAACGAATCAAAGGTTAGGGTGTATTTTGTATATACAAGTTTTGTCAGTTTTGGTTCTCCTGTCATATTTTATCTTGCTGCCGCATTTTGGATCAACATAAAAAAATATCTGAGAGGCGGTGTCAGAGTCCAATAAGCAAGATATAGTGGACAGAAAATATTCTGCGAAAAATTTAAATCATAATGTATTGTAAATTAAATAATTATGATTGTAAATTTTCGCAATCAATTTTCTGATTGGTATAAGTATTCAAAATTATTTTCTGTCTACCTGCATCAAAGCTATCACCTAACTCTTTGTATTTTTTTTTTAACCGCCTATACTTATCGATCATTTACCCATGATGTGGATTGGAAATATTGCATTTGCGTGTCTTTGGCGACTTTCCTACTGTACAATTACTATCCTTTGGTCAATATCAAATTGAAAGATTTTGGTCATTTTGTTATGAGGAACTTGCCTCTATTTTTACTTATCATATTGAGTGGCATCATGGGAACTCTACTAATGTATGACGATCTGATGAAGCTCAGTTCTCTGTCCGTGGCGTTGGTGATTACATACTTTTATTTTAAAAAACATCCGTCGGGGGAATGGTCAGGAAGGGATCACTATCTATATAAGCCAGTGGCAATAGGTTTTGTTTACGCCATCCTTACGCTGTTCATACCTGCTCAGGATGTTGGTTTATCTGTAAGTGAGTCTTTGTTGCTTGCTGTCGGAAGGATGAGTTTTATCATGGCATTAGCATTAATTTTTGATATATGCGATATCAGAGAAAATACAGATGTACACTACCCTACTTTTCCGGAAATGTTCGGTATCAAAAAAACTAAAATGATAATAAGCGTACTGATTTTCATGTCTTTTATCATTGAAACTATAGCAGTATGGTCTTTCCTGACAGAGATCAAATCATATGTTGCCTTGATGATAACCCTATTTCTGACATTCATACTGAGTATCATGGCACATCGTTACAGACCTTTCTGGTTCAGTTTATTGATCACTGATAGTATGATGATGTTGCCCTATTGTATCATCATCCTTTTATGATTCAGTAACATTGATTTTTCAGCCATTCCTTTCTGTTTTTACCAAGAATCTCTTGAAATTCATCTCCTGAAATGAATTCACCTCCAAGGCTTTCAAGGTAAGCATTTGGTTGCTGACAGTCGATGATGTAAAATCCTTCAGACTCAAGCTTTTGGGCCAATGATATAAAACCAAATCGGGAGGCATTGCTTTTTTTGCTGAACATAGACTCGCCATAAAATACCTTTCCAATATGGACACCGTAAAGACCACCTACCAAAATATCATCATCCCAAACTTCTGCAGAAGTAGCATATCCCATGCGGTGAAGGCAGATATAGGATTGTACTATGTCTTCATTTATCCAGGTACCATTTTGTCCTGATCGGGGATGGTTCTGACAATTTCTGATCACTTCTTCAAATGCCTGATTGTATGTGACCCTGTATTTATTCTGGTTAAAATAGGACTTTATACTTTTGGGGACTTTGGCTCTTTCAGGAAAAATAACATATCTCGGATTGGGACACCACCATATGATAGGTTCTCCCTCGTTATACCATGGGAATATACCATAATGATAGGCCAACAATAATCGTTCAAATTTCAGATCTCCGGTGATAGCAAGAATTCCGGAAGGCTTTACTGCTTTCGGGTGCGGAAAAGATATCTCATCATCAAGGACATAATACATACTTTTTAAAATACAACAAAGGTGAAACATCTTTTAAGATGCCACCTCAATAATTTCATATGAAAGAAGTGTTTATTAATCTTCAACCAATGTTTCTATGACAGCAGAAAGACCTCTGTCGATCAGCGCGTCTTTCATAGGTTTCAACAATGAAAATGACCCGGTCTTGACAGTAGCTTTGCCTTTGAAGTGCACTAATATCGATAGTTGTTCAGATTGTTCCTGAGTATGGTCGCATACATCCATGAAACACTGAATCACCCAATCAAATGTGTTGTAATCATCATTGTACACTACTAAATGCGATCGCTCACCTGTCGAAATGACATCCTCAACAAGTACATCTTCCTTTTCATCAAATTTTGTAATGTTATTCGTCATTGTTTTTGATTGTTGGTCTAAAAGTAGGAGTATGATTAAACTTTACGTTATGACAAAGACTTTAAAGTGTCATTAATGGCTGCAAAGTTAGGAAGATCTCCGGCACTTTCCAAAATTTCTGCGTATTGAATTTTGCCATTTTTATCCACTACAAAAGCAGACCTTTTAGCTACGCCTTTCATACCTAAGACAAACTCATCATACAAAGCCCCATATGCTTTCGCAGTATCCTTGTTCCAGTCTGAAAGCATAGTAAAGTTATACCCCTGAATTTCTTTAAATTTTCCTAAGGTAAAAAGCGAATCAACAGAGATAGCCAGAATTTCAGCATTGAGATGATCATAATCAGATTTATTGTCTCGTATAGAACAAAGTTCATCAGTGCACACTCCGGTAAAAGCAAGTGGAAAGAATAGGATGACAACATTTTTACCTGAAAAATCGGATAGTGAAACGTCTTTTTTATCTGTGGACTTTAAAGTAAAAGGTGGAGCTATATCTCCGATTTGTATACTCATTTTATTTTAAGTTGATGGTTTGGATTGATTAGTCTGTTGGTTTTAGTGCTCTGTCAAGATAAAGAACTTAATTAAATGTGGTTCTTTTTCCGAATATCTGCGTTAAAAATACTCGCCGTAGCTACGGCTATGGCTGTGTTTTTTGCCTTGATCTTCAAAAAATTAACTCCCATTTTAATTTAACCACGTTGGAGTTCGAATTTTAGAAATTAAGCTATTTTTTCAATTCATTCAATAACTCCTACGTGGTTAACTTATTATCTGGACAGAGCACTAGTGCTCTGACTAGATAAAGAATTTAAAAAATTTAACACTAAACGCTTAAGAAAGTTCAACCTTTAATGGATTTCTTCCATATACCCCGTTGGTTTTTCTCATTATACCTAAGGGATTCTCATTTTTTAATTCCTCCGGCAGAAGTGAGTCAGGGCAATCCTGATAACAAATGGGCCTCACCCATCGTTTGATAGCTTCCATACCAACAGATGTAAATCGACTATCTGTTGCAGCAGGATATGGTCCTCCATGTACAGTGGCATTACTTACTTCCACACCAGTTGGCACTCCATTAAAAACTATACGTCCAGCAATATTTTTTGCAACGTCAATTAGATCTTTATTCACTTCGAGGTCATGGTCAGTGCCCATGATAGTGGTAGTAAGCTGACCTTTTAGCTTTTGCCATACGTGCATCAATTCTATTCTGTTTTCACAAACTATGATCATAGAAAAAGGTCCGAAAACTTCATGATGGAGGTCAGGATTGGCCAAAAAAGTATCAGCCGAAACTTTGGCAAGTACGGGACTTGCAGACATGGCTTCTTTCTCATGTGCATGATAAACTGTCTCCACACCTTTGTCCATCAGTATTTTATCCAAAGCTGCATAATAACTCTGATGTATACCTTCATGTAGCATTTTGTATGCTGGTATCATGGACAATTCAATGGCAAGCAAACTTATAAAATGATTGAGCGGACTACTTTTTACTCCTATCATGATCCCGGGATTGGTACAAAACTGACCGACTCCGATTGTAATTGATCCCGCAAAAGCTTTAGCCATCTCAGGTGCCCGATGGACAAGAGCGTCCTTTAGCAAAATGACGGGATTAGTACTTCCCATTTCAGAAAAAACAGGTATCGGTACTTCCCTTTTCTGAGCATAATCAAAAATAGCTCTTCCACCTGTGAGGCTTCCGGTAAATCCCACCGCAGCGGTCAGTGGATGCTGAGTGAGGGTTTTTCCTATTTCAAAAGATGTCCCTCCTGCATGTTGAAATGTATGAGGATGTAGGCCACAATCATGTACCGCCTGCGTAATTGCACCTGCTACCAATTCAGAAGTCTTTGGATGCGAAGGGTGCCCTTTTACTACCACAGAGCAGCCTGCGGCAAGAGCAGATGCTGTATCACCTCCAGCTGTTGAATATGCCAATGGAAAATTGGATGCCCCAAAAACCAATACCGGGCCCATAGCTATTGTCATCTTTCTCATGTCTGGTCTGGGCAAAGGCTTTCGGTCAGGTATTGCAGTGTCAACGACTGCCTCAACCCAACTGCCTTCGGCCACCATGTCACCAAATGCCTTTAATTGTGCACATGTACGTCCTCTTTCTCCCTGAAATCGGCCTATGGGTAAATTGGTTTCTAAAGATGCAGTTTCCAATAAGTGATCACCCAAATTTTCAATATTTTCAGCTATTTTGTAGAGAAACTCTTTTTTTACAGCACCGGAGACACTCTGGTATTGTAAAAAAGCTTCATACGACTGTTCCATTATTTTATTGAGTTCACTATACATATTTTCAAAATTAAATTTTTGGTAATGCTGGTCTTATGGCTAAGGCATCCCGTATGATTTTCTCAATCTCATCACGCTCTTTCCCTATCAAAGGCAACCTTGGCTCCCTGACATATTCCGAACCAATACCTTCTGCCACTTCAGCCAGTTTGATATATTGGACCAGCTTGGTATGTATGTCCAATTCCAGTAATGGTAAAAACCATCTGTAAATTTTCAAAGCTTCATCAATTCTATTTTGCTTAATGAGTTTGTATATGACGACCGTTTCTCGGGGGAATGCGCAAACCAAGCCTGCAACCCAGCCATCTGCACCCATGACCAACTCCTCCATTGCAAGGGTGTCTACTCCACACAGAATTTTCAGCCTGTCGCCAAATTTGTTCTTTAGTCTGGTCACATTTGAAATATCCCGCGTAGATTCCTTTATGGCCTGTATATTCTTACTTTCGATCATTTCTTCAAACATCTCTAAAGTAACCTCCGTTTTATAATCTACTGGATTATTATAGATCATGACCGGCAGATCTGTCGAGTCTGCCACTGTTCTGAAGTACGTGACACACTCTCTGTGATCTGGTTTGTATCTCATCGGCGGCAACATCATCAAGCCCTGAGCGCCCCATTGTACTGCAAGTAATGCTTGTCTGAGCGCTTCTCTAGTGGACCCTTCAGCAATATTGAGCACTACAGGAATCCGTCCTCCCACTTCTTCAATAGTGGTTTTGACAAGGATTTCTTTTTCGCCTTCTGTGAGCGTGCTGGCTTCTCCCAGAGTTCCACCAAGTATGACACCGTTTACTCCTGCAGCAATCTGTGCGTGCAGGTTTTTTTTGTACAATGTGATATCTATTTCAATATTCTTATTAAATTTTGTCGTCAAGGCAGGGAAGACTCCATTCCAATTGATCATAATAATTTTTGTTATTTCTACAGGTAATTGAATAAACCACAAAAATAGATTATTTCAACCTGTGAACAAAAAAATATCCATCAATAAAATGGCTCATCACAAATAAAAAGGGTGTATTTCATTTTGTCGAGCCTCATTAAAAATCATCATTTTATTCGTGATTCAGGCAAGATGCCTGAAAATATTGCATCGTAGCTAGAAGCTACGACGAACAAACGAAAATAGTGTTATGATAAGATTAAATTGACGGATGACTTATTATATCTTTTCCATTTGCTCTTCGTTGATGAACCCCTTCCTTAGCTACGGCTAAGGTCGGGAACCATCGCCTTGATCAAAAGAAAAATATACTTATAATTGATCCGTCATTCAACACTTAACATAGCACTGGATAAGAAATCGACCATTGTGCGAATAAATGAAATGCACCCAATAAAAAAGCCCCGAAAATTCGAGGCTTTAAAATTCTATAATATGAAATCTTATTTTTTCAATAAATCTCTGATCTGAGTAAGTAATTCTTCCTGAGTTGGTCCGGCAGGAGCTGGTGGAGCTGGTGGGTTTATCTTCTTGTACACTTGCATGACATAATACAGGATAATTGAAAGTATCAAAAAGTTTATTATGGTATTGATCCATTTACCATAGTTAATCGCAACTTCAGGTGCATCACCTTCTGCAGCTTTAAGTACAAACTTCAGATCCCCAAAATCTATTCCACCTACAAGCAAGCCTAATGGAGGCATGATGATGTCTTCAGTAAATGATGATACAATGCTACCAAAAGCACCGGCAACAATGACGGCAATGGCCAATTCAAGGATATTTCCTTTGAATAAAAAGTTCTTTAATTCATTTAGCATAATAAGTTGTTTTAAAAGTTAAAAAAATTGTTTTGTTATGACGAAGATACTCAAGAAAGTAACAATATTTATTAAATATTAAAAAAAAAATGTGCTCAAACAAATTTTGAAAGAAAAAATTGTTAAAATTGTTCTTGATTGTTGACTTTTCGTAATGCTGAATTGCATGTAAGCTTGAGTAGCATCACGGAGGCATCTCTTTAATTTTCCTAAAATAATATAAATGCATTTCAGAATATTTTCATCAGACACTTATCTCAACAGAAGAACAGTGCTCAGACATGGTCTTGAGTCAGGATTGATAGTACTCCTGGGCAATCAGGAAGCCCCAATGAATTATAAAGACAATACATATCATTTCAGGCAAGACAGCACCTTTTTATATTACTTCGGCCTTGATGTACCGGGTCTGTCTGCCGTCATTGATGTGGATGCAGGGCACGAATGTATCTTCGGCACAGATCTAAGTATTGATGATATCGTGTGGACCGGGCCTCAACCCAGCGTCAATGACATGGCTCAAAGTGTAGGTGTACATTCGACTCAGGATTACAACCACATCGAGTCCATCATCAAAAAAGCACTGAAATCAGGCAGGAAAATTCACTATTTGCCACCTTACAGGCATGACAATATCATCAGGTTGGCTCAATGGTTGGATATCTCTACTGAAGAAGTGATGCTCCAACCTTCCTTACCTTTGATCAAAAAAGTCATAAGTCAGAGGAGCATCAAAGAGGATTGTGAGATTACTGAAATAGACCATGCAGTAAATATAACTACGGATATGCACCTGGCGGCTATGCAGCATGCAAAACCGGGACTGAAAGAGTATGAGCTGGTTTCGTTAGTACATCAGGAAGCAATAAAAGGTGGCGGCAATCTTGCTTTTCCCATCATCCTGACAACAGATGGTCAAACCCTTCACAATCACTATCATGGCAATACTCTCAGAGATGGGCAAATGATACTCTGTGATGCAGGTGCAGAAAACGACATGCATTATGCCGGCGACATGACCTGTACTTTTCCGGTTGGACCTGCATTTACGTCAAGACAAAAAGATATATATCAGATTGTATTGGATACGCACACAAAGGCAGTAGAAATGTTGCAGCCAGGTATTCAATATCGTGACATCTATCTTCAGGCATGCAGAAATATCTTCAACGGATTAAAGTCACTCCATCTTACCAAAGGCGATGCTGACGAAGCAGTAGCAGCAGGTGCGCATGCTATGTTTTTCCAGTGTGGTCTTGGGCATATGATGGGATTGGATGTACATGACATGGAAGATCTTGGCGAACAATACGTAGGCTATACCACCACTCTCAAAAAAAGCACTCAGTTTGGTATCAAATCACTTCGGCTTGCCAGGGAATTGCAATCAGGTTTTGTCCTTACCGTAGAGCCGGGTATATACTTCATACCTACACTCATAGATATGTGGCGTGCTGAAGGCAGGTGCAGAGATTTTATCAATTATGAAGTCCTCGAGAAGTACAAAGACTTTAGTGGTATCAGAGTTGAAGAAGATTTTCTGATCACGCAAGACGGATATAGACTATTAGGACGGTCGCTGCCCAAAACTATTGAAGAAATTGAAGATCTAAGGCGTAAGTAGTTTCATCAGCTACCTACTTTATTCCAGCAATACCAGATCACTAAGGTATGAGACTATGATAGAGTTCATTACTTATTGAAGCCTTACCTATTCCTGAAGGAAAAGTGATATCAATGATTCTCAGATTACCATTCTTCCCGATTTTGAAGGTACGCTTGGATATGACCTTCTGCATCAACCATCCGATACCCAAAGCTACCGCACCTATAGCAAATGTTCCGGTAGTAAACGAATACTTTCCTGCCAAAGAAGCTATACCGCCAAAGACAAACCAGCCGCTACCAAAACCCAGAAATAAATGACCAAAGGCTTTAGCTGTTCTGTTGTAGATTCTAAAATGAGTTATGTCCTTTAATGGTACCATACCATCCTCGAAAACTAAAAGATCGTCACCATGTATGATATAGTCGATCGTCCTTTTTTGCCATTCATTGGGTCTGTCAGATGATTTGAAAGTGATCTCATCACCCGGAGCAAACTTTATTGCTTCTACCTGATGAGGCACTTCCAGCTGAAGGAGAATCTGTGCATGGCATTTTTCGGAAAAAAACTGACTGAAAACTAAAAATAAAACCAAATACAAAGGTGTGCCTAGTTTTGCATTAAGAACTTCGAAAGAAAAATATTTTAACATTGGCTTGAAAATATATATTTTAGGGTGTACTTCATTTTTTCGCTCCACATAAAAAATCATCAATATTTAATTTCGCTCTTCAGGAAAGATGCCTGATTATATTGCATCGTAGCTTAGAAGCTACGACGAACTAACGGATATCAGATTCTTTAAAGTAAAATTGTAAGGCTTTAGCATTGTGTATTAACGTTTAAAATGAATACAAAGTTTAAAATGGAAATGGGTTAGTGAAAAGTGCATAATAATCAAAAACATGGTGGCATATTATCTAAAAAAAGCTAGCTCAAGTGGCTTCGGTTTCTCCGCCGCGGCGGATGCGCTCAGCCACCAGTGATAGGAAAACTGAATGAAATGAAGCATAAGCAAGGTATTGGCTTAGTGATAATATCTAAAAAAAAGCTAGCTCAAGTGACTTCGGCTTATGATATGATACAGTTTTCTGCAAAATGGAGTTCTGCAGAGTTGTAGTAATCGCTCACCAGTCCTCCTTCGTGGGCTTAGTGGTTGATGGGCACTAAGATCGCTCACCAGTCTTCGCTTTGCTCAGCTTAGTGGTCGATGGGGATACCATTTTTTGAATTGTAAATTCTTAAAATATAGTATCGAAGTTGTAAACTTCGACAATCAGGCAATCAGGAAAGTGGCTTCGGCTCCTTCGCCGCAGCGAATGCACTCAGCCACCGTCTTTGAAACAGGTGATTGATTAATTACGGATTTTAAATTGGTCACCAGTCCTTCTTCGTCGGCTTTGTGGTCGATTACTTATACTTTCTCCAAAATGACAGCATATCCCTGACCTACTCCCACACACATGGTGACAAGGGCGTATCGCAAATTTTTTCTTTTCAACTGCAGTGCAGCAGTAAGTATGATCCTCGCCCCAGTCATACCTAATGGATGCCCCAGTGCGATAGCGCCACCGTTAGGGTTGACTCTCTGATCGTCGTCAGCAACGTGCAAGGCTCTAAGACATGCCAATACCTGAACCGCAAACGCTTCATTGATCTCAATGATATCCATCTGGTCCATGGTGAGGCCAGCTTTTTTAAGGACCTTATTGCTGGCTTCCACAGGGCCGATGCCCATGACTGAGGGTTCAACACCTGCAATTGCTGAGCTCACAATTCTTGCCAATGGTGCCAGGTTGTGGTGCAATAATCCATCTTCAGATGCCAATAGGAGTGCTGCAGCTCCGTCATTGATGCCAGATGCATTTCCTGCTGTGACACTTCCATCCCTGAGGAATGCCGGACTTAATGCTGATAGTGCTTCTAATGTCGTTTCAGGTTTTATATACTCATCATCCTTGAAAATCCGGCTTTGTTTGCCTTCTTTAATGCTCACCGGAACGATTTCATCTGCATATATGCCACTTGCAAGAGCTTCAGCAGCCTTCTTCTGAGACCAAAGTGCAAATATGTCCTGATCGTTGCGACTAATCCCATATCTGGCAGCAAGATTTTCAGCCGTCACTCCCATGGCATCAGTACCGTACATAGCGTGCATTTGGGGATTTACAAACCTCCAGCCAAAACTGCTGTCAAACAGTTCTTGATGACCACCATATGGTATCCCGGATTTAGACATGACCAAAGGAGCCCTAGTCATGTGCTCTACGCCCCCTGCTATCACTAACTGAGCATCTCCACATACGATAGCTCGGTGTGCCTGTACCACTGCCGACATCCCTGAAGCACACAATCTGTTGACTGTCTCACCAGGACAAGTATATGGCAATCCGGCAAGCAAGAGTGCCATACGAGCCACGTTTCTATTGTCTTCACCAGCCTGATTGGCACACCCTAATATGACATCATCTATCAAAGCAGGGTCAAGTGATGGGTATCTCTCCAATAAAGTTTTCAATGGAATGGCTGCCAAATCATCAGCACGCACGGATGATAATGCGCCACGGAGTCTTCCTATCGGAGTTCGTACTCCGCCGATGATGTAAGATGTTTGCATAGGTTGAATGAGTGAATAAGTGTGAAAATGTATTAATGAATCAGTCGCGTTTGATTTATTATGAATCGCTCTCCAGTCCTCCTTCGTCGGCTTAGTGGTCGATACACCCTTTCGACTGAGAAGCGTCCCAAAGGGCGACTCTTAAGCGAAAAGGGTTGAATTATGAATCGCTCACCAGTGCTTCTCTGTCGGCTTAATGGTCGATGGTTGCAAAGATCGCTCACCAGTCTTCGCTATGCTCAGCTTAGTGGTCGATGGGTACCATTTTTTGAATTGCAAATTCTTAAAATATAGTATCGAAGTTATAAACTTCGACAATCAGGTTTTTATATGTTGAATTATGAATCGCTCACCAGTCCTCCTTTGTCGGCTTAGTGGTCGATGGGTCCAAGATCGCTCACCAGTCTTCGCTTTGCTCAGCTTGGTGGTCGATGGATAAATTTAAAAAGCCCCCTTCAATTGCTCGAAGAGAGGCCATCCCAAAAACCGATTTATCAAAAAGTGGAGGTCGTTTCCAACCTCCACTTATGTTTAGATTTTCAGATCATCAGCACCGATTACTCGATGATGATCATTTTCTTAGTTGCTGTGAAGTCACCGCTCTTAAGTGTGTAGTACATCACACCACTTGCTCCCAACTGCTCTCTTGTGAATGTTTCACTGTTCAAGCCTTTGTTTGCGTTGATGTTTCTTACTGTCACTACTTTACCAGTTACATCATATACACTTAAGGAAGCTGCTGCTGCCTCAGGCATGTTGAAGCTTACTGTAGTCTGACCCTTGAATGGGTTAGGCTCGTTTTGCATCAACTCGATAGCTGTTACTGGAGCTGTTCTTACTTCTAAGCTTACTTTGCCCACTTTAAGGTCGCTAGTGTATGCTTCTGCTGAAGTCACTGCTGATCCGATTGAAAGCATTTCGCTTACTTTCACTGCTCTGTCTGCTTTTACTGTGATAGTAAAGAGTACTTCATCATTAGCTACTGTAACACCTTTGTCAGATGCATAAGACATAGTTACTACGTCATTTGCAATCACTCCGATGTTATTGTCATTGATTCCTATAGCACCACCATCGATACCTACAAAGCTTGCACCTTTAAGGTTCATAGTGTACTGGAAGCCTGCTACATCATTGAAGTTGGCTGCTGTAACTGCGATGTCTACTACATCACCTGCTGCGATAGTTTGCTCTGCTACAGTCATAGCAACTGTATTTGCGCTTCTGCTTTCTACTGCTGGGCTAGCAACATTGGTAGTTACATTACCATTGACATCTCCTACCTTAACAGCTACAAAGTTTTGGTTCATCATATCTTTGTCCAAAGAAGAGATTGCTATCTTCTCAAGATAAGGGAATGGTGTACTTGCATTCATTGTCTGAGATGATATAGGGAATCTCCAGCTTGCGTTGTTTGGCAACTCATTGTAGATACCTAAGATCAATTTTCTCAACTCTGTAAGATCCTGAGCTGTTACTTTACCATCATTGTTTACATCTGCTGCAATCATTTTGTATGGTGAAGATAATGTCTCAATACCCAAGATATGTCTCTGAATCATCACAAGGTCAAGTGTACTTACTCCATTGATGTAGTCTCCACCTTTGCTCGCTGTAACTTCGTAATCGATTCCGTTTGGAACACTCTTCTCAAATGTACCATTCGAAGGAGTGGTTACTGATACTGGGTACTCAGTGATATTGGCATCTATTGTCACAGTGACATTGCTGACAGTCTGATTTGATTCAGTTGCTACTGTACCTGCTATTCTAGATCCTGCACCACCTGTAGGACATCCGTTACCATTACATACTAACTTAAGATTGACCATACAGAAGTCTGTATTCAGATTCCAATCCCATACGCTTACGTTTACTTGTACTTCATTGGAAGACTTACCTTGTAATGCGTCGCTTGTCCAGATTTTGCCTGAAGTCTTAGTGGCAGGTAACCATTTCTGTGCTGTTCCTGCAGCATATTCAGCAGGTGTAGCTGAAAGTCCTTTTCCTTTGAATAAATGCTCTGTATTCAAGCTTGTCAATATCGGGTGCTCACCATTGAATGTAAACAACAAGTCTTTTTGTGCTGTACATGGCCATGCAAGGTCTCCGTCAAATGATCCCTTATCAAAGTCTCTTGCCCAAAGCTCTACCATTGGCTTAGCAGTGCTTCCTGCCGGTGTTGCCATCAGTGCTGTGCTCAGGTGTACACAATAAGGTGTTGGTGCTTTTTTGTCTTTCACCTCGATGGTCTCTGTACATGCACCGAAATTATGACATCCGTCTGTTACTTTCCATGTCACTTTATGGTAGCTGTGCTTACCTTCAATGATATTAGGGAATGTAATTGTAATATTATCTTTTGGCTTGCTCGGAGCTACATATTTGGCAGGTACCCAAACTCCCGGAGAAACCTGAAGTGTTTGTCCACCACCAAAGTTCCAGTTGGTAGGTACAAATGAACTATAAGCATAGTCAACAGTACCATCTGCCCACTCGTCAATCACAACATACCACTTCAACCATCTGTTAGGATCGTTAGGAATACAGCCACCATCATCATTTGCTGATTTTGTCAAGGTCACTGTAGTCTTACAGTTTGCACCAGCTGCGATACATGTATCTTTACATGCTACTACCGGAGCTATCACATCTTCAAATACAAAGGTCTTGTAGTAACATACTTCTTTATGATCACACCAGTTGACAAATTTGTACTTCACTACCCACTTTCTACATACTCCATCCTCGAAGTCAAACTGCTCAGGCTGGCTTACGTTCAATCCGATCACATCACATGGTGCCTGTACATATTTTGGTTCCCATGCAGCTATGTCTGCAGCTGTAGGTCCGGTACATGCTACCGGCGCAGGGGCGCCTGTTGGTGCATTACAAAATACAGTTTGGTTAGTATTTACTGCAGGTGCAGTATGAGAGTATCTGCTGTCTGCAGCAAAATTCCACACCTGTGTGCTGTTGCTTTGAAGTACTCTGATATTTTGTATACACGTTATGTATTGTACGGTTGTTGAACCTTTAGGAGTGAATGGTACTCTGAAGGTTCTTCTAATCCAACCAAGATCACACTTATCAAGTTCTTCTGCATCGCTGAATTCAACAGCAGGATTTCCGCAAGCTCCGTTAGCTTCTGCTACTCCTGTCTTGTCGAAGTTTACTCCAGCCACAGACTTCCAAACACCTACGCTTGTCTCTATCGGCCAGTCACAGAAGATCGTGGCATCTTTAGGACATACTAGGATCGGTGGATTGTTGTTTTCAACTCTTACAGTTGACCACGTCTCATTGAAGTTGTCTTGCTGTGGATTTGGATTGGCATCTGTTGCTAATACCCAACATCCGATACATCCGTCTTTGTTACCATCATCCCACACTCTCATCTGTACATCATGTGATCCAAACGCCTGACCGGCAGGTATGTCCTCACAACAGAATTTCACAAACTTACCACCGTCAGTATCTAAGAAGTTGTGTAACTTAGTAGCATCTGCTCTGGTAATATTAGCTCTGGATGTTCTCCATGTTGATCCTGCACCTACTGATCCTGTGTAGTCCCAGAATTCAGGTCTTACTACAGTAGCTCCACTTACTACACTCATATCTCTCCATGTCCATTGTCCTTGTGCCTCATCTATCAATACTACTTTCCAGTTCATATTGGTTGGACTTACTCCGGCATCTCTTGTACGTGATCCACTACTGCTTGTCCATGTCCAGGTGATATTGGCTGTAGGAGATGAGCTAGTGGAGAAATTAATACCAGGCATACTGCTGTATGTTCTGTTATTATTGTGTCCGTAATATCCTATATTTGAACATAAAGGAGAATCCAAAGCTCTTCTGATCTCGATTCTTACATCACTACAGTTGTCATGTGATCCGTTGTCTACACTTGGTGCAAACAATTTAGCACTTGCATCTGCTGTACCATGTGCATCATATCCGGGAGTAAGACCTACTACGATATTTTGCTTAGTCACAGGTACTGGTGCTGTTCTGTCAGCTACAGTAATATCCATAAGATGTATTGTCTCATTACCACAACAGTCAGTGCCTATGTACTTAAATGTGGTTACTCCGCATGGTACTCCTGCTGCTCTCCATCCTTTGCCTGCTACCCAGGTCACTGTCAAACCATGAACGATATCAGCTGCCTTAACTGTGATAGTTGGGTTGTGGTCACAATTGTCATGAAGTTCCCATACCTCAGGCATCCAGAAGTCTGCTGTACAACCCCATGGATTGGTACTTACTGTCTCATCGTTCACTAAGAAGGTAGGTCCTTCACTATCGATAGACTTGATGACCTGTGTACACTCATAAAGATTACCAGTACACCAGTCAAGTGTTGTCCATCTTCTGATCACTTTATTGTTGCCTTTACAGCCTACTGCACATGCTTCAAGATTCTGATCTGTATAAGTAGATATGAACTTACATACACCATGTAATCTACCTTGTACTCCTGCTAAATCAGCAGTCTTCAACCAAGGGTATACACTTCTTGTCGCTTCTGCATCGCTGCCAGTCACATCTTTGATATGAGCCCAGAGATATTCAGGTTCTAAACGAACACCACATGTTACCTCAACATTGTCAGGACACATGATACGTGCAGCATCTACTGGCAATACATCGATTCTGTCTTCACACGTTGCTGTGAACCCACCACAATCTTTGATAGACCATTTTCTTAGTATAAATCCACCACAGTCTTTAGTAAAGTCGTGGATGGTCATTTTTACATCTACTATACCACAATTGTCATTCATCACAGGTCTGTTCCAAGTAGTGGTTGAATTTTGTGAAAGGATAGTACTTACCGCATCACAAGATATAGTCATAGCAGGACGGCATATGATAGTAGGAGCAAATTTATCCTCAACAAGGATTTTTCCCCAGCATTTATTACCAGTCGCGTTGTTTGTCACTGAATAAGTCCAGTTTTTGCCAATGTGTCTCTTATCTACTCTGTTGCCACCGAAAGGCTCGATAGATACTGTGAATGCACTGTTACAAATACCTGGTGTATTCAACAATAATTGAGGAGTGATCTCATCATTACAGCTTTCACCGACAGAGTAGTTCAGTTGTCCTATACATACTAACTGTGTAGGCGTAGCTGCCTGAGTCACGATGATACGGAAGTCTTCCTGACGTGTTCTGCCTGAGTTGTCTGTAGCTGTTATCAAAATATTGTGGGTACCAACAGGGATATTACCTAAAGTAATACGCTGTCCACCGGCAGACAATGAAGTTGCTCCGGTAATTCCAACTGGAAAAGAAAGAGTACCACTAGCTATACCACAATCATCGATCAATGAAACCTCAAATGTAGTACTTGCTACAGATGGGCCGCAAGGATCAAGATTGATAGAGATATCCTGAGAAGGGTGTACTATGATCGGTGCGATCAGGTCAGGCTGAGATACTACTGTGATCTCAGGCAATACGAAAACCTGTGCTCCAACCGGAGGTGTATATCTGATATTAGCAAAGTAAGAAACTTCAAATGGACTCGTCAGGTTTGCATCAAGCTGAACCTGATACTCACGATAAAGTGTCCTGTTGCTTCCAACAGTTTGCTGAAAATATAATGAAACATTTGTCGCTCCAGGTATAGAGAACAGAATATTTCCAGGAACGATGTCCTCACAATCATCAGTCACGGTAAACCCGTAAACACTGATCACATCACCAAAACACTTGGCAGCTGTGAAAGTCTCTGCTGCAGCTATGATTTTAGGAGGCTGGTTTTCAGATGCTTTTGTCACCGTGATGACCTGATCTATAAATCCGGTATTTCCATAGGCATCGATGTATGAAGCTGCTACCAGGTAAGAGCCCACAGCAGGGAAAGTAACAAGGTACTCTCTGTAGTTATTGCCTGTAAAGTTCAATACTCCGGTAGCGCCGCCAAAATTAGGAACGAAATTAGCCCAGTTAACAGCATTCTGATCACACAGATCGTCGATCTGGAATGTGACGATACCGGTGATTGTAGTTGCACACTGAGGTATCACAAACTGTGAGCTGCTGAGGATTTTGACCACAGGATCAGTATTGTCTATCACATTTCTGGTGAGCGTAACGCTGGCAGTATTGCCTGTCGCATCCTGAAATGAAATGGTCACTGTAGTCTGACCTACAGACCAGAATACATCTACAAGATAAAACCCTAATCCATCAGGTGTCACTGTCACCTGGGTAGCAGGAACGACAGTAGCAGGTGTAGTTGATGAAGTAGCACTCACCGCATTTGCAGCAGTGACAGATCCACTACATCCGTCAGTACCATACACATAGTACTGGTCTTGTCTGCCACATGCTCCCTCAGGGATAGTGGTACTACCAAAGTTTCTGGCTGCACCAGTAGCTGTAGCACCATCATTGTCAGCAAGAATATTGCCAAGGACATCTGTCACATAAAATGTAGGAGCAGTTGCATCCACACCATTTGGTACAGTCACTAAAACCACTAAAGGATCAGTAGGAGGATTGCAAGCGCCTGTTTCAGTTACAGTCACTGTGTACTGACCTGCACCCGCATTGGCAAATAAGAAGTTACCTGCAGGAAAACCAATGTAAGTTACAACTGTAGTACTAGGAGGAGTAGATCCGGCAGGACCTGATCCGGCTACAGGAACAGCATTAACGGTATAAGTACCTGCACAGGTAGAACCATTGGTCACAGCTACTGTAAAACTACCGTTAGCTACATAGTTTGCTGTGCCAAAAGGACATGTAGGTCTTATTGTCGTAGCAGATACAGTGTACTGTGCATCTAAAGTAATAAATGCTAACGGACCTGTACAAACTGAAACGTTAGCAGGAGTGCCTATGCCATTGCAGGTTTCTGATACAAAAAACTCGTAATCAGTACCTGCCTGAAGGCCATTTACCACTGCAGTAATCACTTGACCGGCAACTGTAAAAGATACGGCAGGATTGTTTGAAGTAGGAACACCACCGTTGTTGCACAAGGTAGCTACTACTGAAGCCTGACCTGTGTTATTACAGTTGGCTAACCCCTGACCGCCAACTACCAAAGTCCAGCAGTTGTCCAGAGGGGTGTCGTTGGACGTCCAACGCAGTGAAGCGGAGTTTTGGCCTATATTCAGAGCAGACAATGCGGTAGGAGCTGGGCACTGCGCATTGGCAGTCTCCACCGATAGTACACTCATGCACAGAAGGCCACAAATGAATAATAAAAATCTTTTCATGAGATTGAGTTTTGGTTAAAAAATAAATAAGGTTATAAAAAATAGTAATAAATTAGCCATAAACAATATCAAGACATAATACAACCATGCGCGTCATGTATAAATCACACGACACGATGCATCATATTGTTCAGACCTTAGATGACGTATAAATGGAAAATTATAAATGGTGTTTGATTTCGTCTTTATTTATAATAGTGCATATATACAAGAAATAAAAAACGGGTCGGGATCATCGGGATGAATTGATTTTCGAAATTGTAGGGATGATGATCGTCACCGGTGTAGTTTTCTTATTTCTTTTCGTCTTTATTACAATTAAACCATGTACAAGTCCTTTGACTTATACTTTTCAGATGGCAAAGCTACATAATCTTATATTATGTTGTATCATTTTACCAAATATTTTTTTAAATTAGGAATAATTTTATAATTTAAAAAGCTTCCAAATGTCATAAATATTACATCTTTCATCTTTATGAAACTCTTGATGATATGGTCATCATTTTTGGAGATATCCATTTCGATCATATATCGATTTACCTGTATAGGTAATATATACATCATAGTATCAATGGGAAGCACCCACAAAATATAAAGACTTTTTACCGATAGACTGTATATCTACGATGACTTCGATGTTTTTTGCCTGCTTAAGGCTCTCCAGAATTTCGGCAGAGTTGCTGACCGTCATGATCCCGGGCCTGGATGAATTTTCTTCCCTGATGGCTGCGTTGATGGTCTTACTTTTATCCATCACAAAAGTGATTGTATAATTATTGAACTTTGCCATAGGCAACTGGAAATACAGCTGATCGACATCTGTCTCATGATCCACTACCTGCAGAGAAGGCAAAGTGTTGATACCTCCGGGCAATAATACAGCGCTATCTCGGGCTGTAAATAAAGTAGTGATGTCTTGTTTTTTGCCATCAGCACCAGTGATGGTATTGATGGAAGATGTGGGACCCTTTTGTTCTGAGGTGACAGATGGTTGTTCTGTGGTAATTGTTTCAGGAGTTTTTCCGGCAAGATCCGTAGACCTGAAACCAAAATACCATATAAGGAGCGCTGCAATGATCAGGAGCAATAGTCCAAGAAGAATATTTTTATTTTTCACTTTGTAAAATTTATTTTGAAATAATGGTGATCGTTAATATGTTAAGACCTTATCTGTCCCAAAAAAATCCAGTAGTGGCAAAATCAAATTTTCTGACTCCGATATTCTTCAGATTTACTTCGATGGTCACTTTGTTGGATTTTTTTATTTTCTCAAGCAAGGGTGCCGGATTATCAAGCACTATAGCTCCAGGATTGTCACTAGGGTCTTTTGTAAAGTTGACTTGCTGAGCATCCTTCCCCTCAAAGGTGATTTTCAATGAATTGGAAGCATATTCTACACCGGGTATCTGAAAGAATAAGACGTTGCCCTGGTTGTTATTATTAGTAACACGCATAGCAGGATACATAGACTGTCCATTGGGAAGAGTAAACGGATCTTTTTTATTTACAAATACAGTATTCATAAACAACTTTTCTCCCGTTGGGGCGCTGATGACTCTGTATTCCCAGGCACCTTTACTCTTCGTCGAATCAACATAGACAGAGACTTGCTCTCTCATAGTAGTATCCACTTTGATATTCTCCTTTTGAATAAATACATTATTGCCGGCTGGTTGTTTTCCCTTCACAAAATAGTAGGTGACTGCTGCAATAAGTAATAATAAGAGGACGAGCCAGAGCCTTTTGTCTGCCAAAAAAGATTTATTTTTATTTTCCACTTTTCAGGTTTTTAAAAAATTAAGCCGCAAAGATACACATTATTCTGAAAGAGAAAACTAAAATCAGATATAAAAGTTTGGACTTGTGGCTTTGGTCAC
Organism: Saprospiraceae bacterium; assembly: GCA_016713025.1. Taxonomy (NCBI): domain Bacteria; kingdom Pseudomonadati; phylum Bacteroidota; class Saprospiria; order Saprospirales; family Saprospiraceae; species Saprospiraceae bacterium. Next base: position 319,848 of record JADJPZ010000003.1, read on the forward strand.
TGCGCTGCTACCCCTGCCCCTAAATGGGAATCCTGCGCTCTACCGATGGATAATAGTCCTAAAGCCTAAAAGACTTTGGACAACAGAGGGGCTCACAACTCCTTTTTGAAAAGCTTTGGATTTGTGACTTTGGCACTGCCCTGCTACCCCTGCCCCTTATATGTTTGCATTTTAAAAATTAATGGTTTCAAGATAAACAAATAATTTATAACTTGGCGGTTGAAGGGGAACACCCCTTGATACTTAGATATCGTCCTTTAGTGTCCCTTTCGCCAAGCTTAATCATGAGGTATAACTTGATACATTGATATCGTATAACATAAGGGAATGTAAGGCTTGACACTTTTTTTAACACATTTTAAAGTAATTTATGTATGAAAGTTGGATTTGGAGGACTGGACGCAAGCAAAGGTTATTGTGATTTCAGTTTAATTTCGAAGGGTAATGAATTTACTAATCGCAGGATGAATTTTATTGATAATCAATCCGGTCTTGATGAACTCAAAAAGTCTTATCACAGGCACTTTTGTCTATTGATAAAATTTATTTGGCTATTGAAAGTACCGGTGGGTATGAAAACAATTGGTATAATCAATTGGTAAGTTTTGATAAGCGAATCATCATGTTCAGGATTAATCCGTTGCGGACACATCATGAGTCAAAAAAGAATATGCATCGCAATATTAATGACGCCATCAGTAGTGAAATTATAGCTAGGCATGTATCTGAAAATTATGAAGAACTAGAGAAAGCCAAGCCTAGATCCTTACATTTTTATACTGCGAAACAGATGCACAAAACTATACAAGGATTTATTAAACAAAAGACGAGAAATATCAACCAACTTGAGAAAGTAGTGTATAGTTGTATTCCTGGTCTTTTAACTTTTAGTAAAAATGGCATGCCAAAATACATGTATAAAGTACTTCAAAAGTATCCATCAAAGGCAAAGATATTAAATGCGAAAACAGCTTCATTGGCTAAAATCAAAGGGTTAACCATGGAGAAGGCTGAGGCCATCCAAAAAGCGGTGAAGCTAGATTCAGGTTCGGGTAATACGATACTTACTGAGCTGAATATTAAAACATTGGCCCAAACTATTAACTTATTCTCCACCCAGATCAAAGAACTTCAATCAGAACTTGCTAAACACGGAGCCAACGACTTAGCGGATTTATTAGTCACAATTCCTGGTTGCGGCATCGAGTCAGCAGTGTCATTAAGCATAGAAATAGAAGATATAAATCGATTTAACAGTGCCGCATCACTTTGTTGCTATTTTGGAGTACACCCAGAAAACCATACAAGTGGTGATATATCAAAGAAACCTAAAATGAGCAAAAAAGGAAGTAGTTCATATAGGGGTACAATATACATGGTAGCTAAAAATGCGATTATGTATGACCCTTATTTTAAAGAGGTATATTCAAATCAAAGAGCGAAAGGTAAGACCTATAACGATGCTTTAGGTGTAATAATGAACAAGTTAACAAGAGTAATCTATGGTATGCTTACAAACAAAGAGGCATACGATTCATCAAAACCTAAAACACAAAAAAACAAACCAGTAGACGCAGATCAGCAAATAGAGAAGTTGGAAAAAGAAACCGCAGATTATAAGGCAGAGCTAGAAAAGATGCAAAACGCACCAGTTTCTCGAAGAGCAGAAAATAAAATAAAAAAGGCAATGGAAGAGTCTCAAAACTCAATTGAAGAGTTGCGCACGAGATCAAAACCATTACCAAGTGCAAACATATAAATTTGTTTGAACTTGGTAATAAAAAACACCGCCAAATATTATAAAATCAACGGTATAACTAAAGGGGAATCCTGCGCTCTACCGATGGATAATAGTCCTAAAGCCTAAAAGACTTTGGACAACATATCTTTTTAACTGCGTTTGTCAAAGTCTTACCTGACTTTGACGGAACCTATCTTACGGTCTTTGACCGGTTGCGGATATGTATTTCGGTCTGAAGACCGATGGATAATAGTCCTAAAGTCTAAAAGACTTTGGACAACAGTGTTTTGGGGTGCGGCTTTCGCATTCGACCCCTGCTACCCCTGCCTTTGAAGGGGTATCCTGCGCTGGATGTGGTGTTTTGGGGTGCGGCTTTCGCATTATCCTGCGCTCTGCGTTTGGGGTTATGCTATCAATCGAGTAAGAGACAAAGGTAATTAAAAAAATAGATTACCTTTGTCGTCTTCTCACACCACCGTATGTACTTACGTGTACGGCGGTTTCTTTAGGTGGATTTGTGCAGATGGTTGTAGTTGGAGACTAAATCGTAGTATCCAATCTTTGTAAACCACTCGTTATTCATCCCGATATTGGTGCCTGGAGTGTTTGATAGACGCCACCAGCCTTTGCCACTTAGGGCTGTCAGCCAGCTCAATTTCTCACTTACGCCTTGGCTCCTTAGGAATCTGACAATACCAATCTTGCGTTTGCATTGTTTTATCCTAAAGCATCTTATTCGTCTTTTCAGCCAGCTGTTGATTCTTTCTATCTTCGATTTCATTTCTGATCTCTTGAAGTATTGTAACCAACCACGCAATAAGCTATTTACTTCCTTTATCAACTGATCCAGACTGATCCCACGTCGACGTGATGTCAGATCTTTTAGCTTCGACTTAAGTCGTAATTCGCTCGGCTTACTTAGATAAAGGCGACCACCACCACCTAGACTATGACCTAAAAACGCTACTTCATGTACTTTCCGTACTCCGCTCTTTTCTACATTTACTTTCAGACGCATTTTCTTAGTTATGTATTCGCTAATGCTAACATATACCCGTTCGGCACTTTGTTTACTTCTTACAAAGATCAAAACGTCATCTGCGTATCTTACATAACTCAGTCCACGCCTAGCCAGTTCTTGGTCCAGTTCATCTAATACGATGTTGGATAACAACGGACTCAGTGGGCTTCCTTGTGGTGTCCCCTTTATCCGTTGATGCGATACGCCACCTAACAGTATGCCACTACGTAGTATCTTTCTGATTAGGTCTAGTAATCGTTTGTCACCCATCCGTAAACTCAGATGCCACATCAATCGGCTATGATTCACTTCATCAAAGAATTTCTCTAAGTCGATGTCGACTACTCGTGTCTTCCCTGTTTTAACGTGTGACTGGGCTAACTTTAGTGCGCTCTCTGTTCCACGGCCTGGCCTAAATCCATGGCTGCTTTCCGTAAATGTAACTTCATAATACCTTACCATCACTTGGCTAATTGCTTGCTGTACAACTCGGTCTTTTACCGTCGGTATGCCCAGTAGCCTTTTGCCCCCTTTGGGTTTCGGTATCTCTACTCCACGTACTAATGAAGGGCGATAGTCTCCGTTTAGGATTTCTGTCTTTAGTGCTCCATGGTGCGTTCTAAACCATTTTCCGAACTCCTTGACATCTATTCCATCTACTCCCGGACTACCTGCGTTCGTTTTCACGTGTCGGTAGGCTTTTACTAGATTCCTTAGCGACGCTATCTCTTCCAGTACGTTCATCGTCTGTTCTCTCTCTTGCCAGCATCTGGAAGTCCACTTCGGACATACCTTTCCACTTCCGTCGTACCATACGGGTAGTTCATCATTGAATAGGCTGCTATTATTTCCTTCTCCCTGTCCAGCAGGTTGCATCGGTTTAGCATTTTCCTTGTCCTTAATCATTGGCCTTTACCATTACTTTCAAAAAAATTAACATCCTAAAGATTCGATCCTTCGCTCCACATCCATTACAGATGATTCTTCACTACTATGATCTCTGCTGACTTCCTTTAAATAGTCCTTTACTTCCCTTGCGCTTTGTTCCGTCTCAGGTCGCTATTTATAGGATCTCCCCAAGGTAAGTTCAATCTCTTTCCGTGTAACTGACATATTTTACTACCATTGTTTACGTCCGACTATTGGGCTTCGCAATCTATTGCTCACTTACCCACAATGTAAGCCTTATAATATGTTTCTGTTCGTTCAATCACACTCTTGCCGCCTGCTTCCTTCAGATTCTCAATTACTCAAGACACCCTTGCTATTGGCTAACGATTCCTATCGGCTGGCTCGTCGAGGACTTTCACCCCTTAGATATTAAACATGCTTGGCGCACAACAAAAAGCACAAACCACCAATGCCGTGGTTTGTGCTTTTATGAGTGGTCTGACCATCATTATACAAATAATATTTTATTCTACTGCCAATCTGGTTTTTTCGGATTTGCCATTATCAGATTTGATCATGACTATAAATATACCCGGCTTTTCGGGAGTCTCAATGAAGATCTTTTGATCTGCTGAATACCTCAATTCTTTTACTATTTTTCCTGCCACATCAAGGATTATGATATTGCCATCTGCCTCCTGCATCAGACTCGAGTTGATGATAAAATTGGAAGAAGTATTGGCAGGATTTGGAAATACCTGAAGTATGTTCTCAACACTCTTTACCTGGTCCTGATTGCTGCCATTGTTGATGATACTGCCGAAAAGACCCTGAAGCCACTATTTCCAGTACTGAAAGCTGAGATATTGGATCCTCCATTATCAGATGCTGCTCTTACCCAGTAGAAGTAGGTTGTCCCTACATTGGGCGTAAAGTCATCATAACTCATGGTATTTTGCCAGCTGCCCAGAGCGGTTGATCTGCTTATATTATTAGTATTGGAGCGATATACTCTGAACCAGTTACCGGAAGTTCCTGTCCAGGTCACTCTTACTCTGTCGGAAAATGTTCCATCTGATGCCTGTACATTAGCAGGTACGGTAACCGTACCCGGAGGGCTTGCCCTGAAACCAGTATCTCCTGTGCTGAATGCTGAAATATTGGCTCCGCTATTGTCAGATGCGGCTCTCACCCAATAGTGGTAGGTCGTACCGGCTACAGCGGATGCATCATCGTAGGTAGTAGTATTCTGCCAGCTGCCAAGTGCTGTCGCTGTGCCTGAGTCATTGGTGGTATTTCTGTACACTCTGAACCAGTTGCCTGAGGTACCGGTCCAGGTGACTTGAACTTTGTCGGTAAAGGTGCCGTCTGATGCCTGTACACTTGCAGGTACTGTCACCATTGGACCTGATGTGGCGCGGAAGCCGGTGTCTCCTGTACTGAAGGCAGATATATTGGCTCCGCTATTGTCAGATGCGGCTCTCACCCAATAGTGGTAGGTCGTACCTGCTACTGCGGATGCATCGTCGTAGGTTGTGGTATTCTGCCAGCTGCCAAGTGCTGTCGCTGTGCCCGAATCATTGGTGGTATTTCTGTACACTCTGAACCAATTGCCAGCTGTACCGGTCCAGGTGACTTGAACTTTGTCTGTAAAGGTGCCGTCTGATGCCTGTACACTTGCCGGCACTGTCACCACTGGACCTGATGTGGCGCGGAAGCCGGTGTCTCCTGTACTGAAGGCAGATATATTGGCTCCTGTATTGTCAGATGCGGCTCTCACCCAATAGTGGTAGGTCGTACCTGCTACTGCGGATGCATCGTCGTAGGTTGTGGTATTCTGCCAGCTGCCCAAGGCGGTAGAAGTGCCGGAGTCGTTAGTTGTATTTCTGTATACTCTGAACCAATTGCCTGAGGTACCGGTCCATGTCACCCGTACTTTGTCGGTAAAGGTGCCATCTGTGGCCTGAACATTGGCAGGGACAGTGACTGTAGGTCCGCCAAAAGTTCTGAATCCTGAGTCTCCTGTACTGAAGGCGGAAGTATTGGCTCCTGCATTGTCAGCAGCTGCTCTTACAAAATACCAGAAGGTAGTGCCTTGAGGGCACAGTGCTGTCATCAAAAGTCATTCCAGTCTGCCAATTTCCCAAGGCTGTTGCTCTGCTTGAGTTGTTGGATGTGGATCTGAATACTCTAAACCAATTACCTGATGTACCTGACCATGTGATTTGAACTTTGTCTGAAAATGCACCGTCAGTTGCCTGCACATTAGTAGGTATGGTTACGGTACCCGGAGGTAGTGCTCTGAAACCTGCATCTCCTGTACTGAAGGCCGATATGTTGGCTCCCGTATTGTCAGATGAGGCTCTCACCCAATAGTGGTAGGTCGTACCCGCTACGGCTGAGGCATCATCATAAGTAGTAGTATTCTGCCAGCTACCCAAGGCAGTGGAAGTGCCGGAGTCGTTAGTAGTATTTCTGTACACTCTGAACCAGTTGCCGGAGGTACCTGTCCATGTCACTCTTACTTTGTCGGTAAATGTGCCGTCTGATGCCTGTACACTTGCAGGAACAGTAACGGTAGGTCCTGATGTGGCTCTGAAGCCGGTGTCTCCCGTACTAAAGGCAGATATATTGGCTCCCGTATTATCAGATGCGGCTCTCACCCAATAGTGGTAGGTCGTGCCTGCTACAGCTGAAGCATCATCGTAAGTAGTGGTATTTTGCCAGCTACCCAATGCTGCTGCTGTACCTGAATCACTGGTGGTATTTCTGTACACTCTGAACCAGTTGCCGGATGTACCTGTCCATGTCACTCTTACTTTGTCGGTAAATGTGCCGTCAGTAGCTTGTACACTTGCAGGAACGGTAACGGTAGGTCCGCCTCCGGTTGAAAAATATACCGGTGTTTCCCATAATCCCCGTCCAAAAGTTGCTGCCCTAAGGATAGAATTTTCCGGATTGGCTGTGTTATAAAATATTTCCAATTCACCGATCTGTACATTGGCAAGATTGGTATTGTATGCAATCCAGTTGTCATTTCCCTTTTTGAAATAAACTCCCAGTTCAGAACCTGCATACAGGTGGGTCTCAGTGGTAATCTGAGTATTCTGAATAACAGAATAAATTGGCAGATTTGGTAATCCTGCAGAAATATCTGTCCAGGTATTGCCACCATTGGTAGATTGGAAAACTCTCGTAGCATTATATCCGCCAAAAGACATCCAGATATGATTTGGATCATTGGATTTGATAGCTATGGAAGTAATCACCAATCCTGCGACTGCTGTTGGCAAAGAGGAAGTCAGGTTGTCCCAATTGGTGCCGCCGTTGGTGGTTCTGTAGAAATTGAATTGGTCTGATGTATAAATTACCTGATCGTTGGTCTGAGCAACGACCAGATTGCGCAATCTGTCTGATGAATTTATCGTAGAAATCGCAGTCCATGAAGTACCACGATTGACAGATCTGTACACATTACTATATCCTGAGAATAGTATCTGAGGGTTTGTAGGGTGAATGACATATGGAGTCACCCATGCGCCAGATTGTCCCGGAGGTTTTATGTTTGTAGCAGAAGCCCAGTCGTTGGTCGTTCTGCGCAATTCGCCACTTTGTATACATCCATACTGTACATTAATATCTGTATAATCTATGGCGCACTCCATACCGTCGCCACCCAGAACATCTCTCCAGGTGCCAGTGCTGGTTCTTTGTTTTGTACCGTTATCCTGAAGGCCGGCAACAACAACACCCGGTACTGTCACCGAATTGCCCAGTTTATACATTTGAGAGATGATCATACCATTTGTTCTGTCAGTCCATGCTGTTCCGTTATTGGTTGAAGAGTACACACCTCCATCATTACACTCAAATAGTAAGCCATCAGATGGCCTGTATCTCAACATATGTTTGTCAGCATGTACTGCCGGTATAGATCCGTCACCACCAGTCCAGTGGTTGACAATCGACCATGCAGTACCACCATTGGTAGAACGCCAGGTGTTTACGCCACCGACCAAAAGTGTATTGGCATTGGTAGGTGACGCATCGATACACAGGTCATACCATGCCTGGCCACCTGAGTCAGTGCCGGACTGTTCCCAGCCAAGCATGTTTATCGGACCAGTATAGGTAGTATTAAAAGATGTACCTGAATTGGCTGAAGTATATATGCCCAGCAATCCGTGATTGCTAGAGCGTCCTATAATTGCATACACGATAGAGGGGTCAGCCGGAGTTACTGCTAATTCCACACGACGACCCTGGCTATTAACAAAAACCTGAGTCCAGGATGTGCCTCCGTTGGAAGACATATGTATAGCTCCACCAGTCAAAGTACCGCCATAAAGTGTATTGAAATCACCGGGCTTGTGCTCTAAATCTGCAAAGGCGAGTGTGGTAAGTTGAGTCCAGGAAGCGCCTCCATTAGTGGTTTTATAAACCCCTATACTCGTAGAAGCCAGAATTGTGTTCGGATCGTTAGGATCCTGCAGGAGTTTTGTCACTCGTCTGCCATCTCCGATGTTGAATGAAAGTCCTGTGGTGTTCCAGGTGTTACCACCATCGGTAGATTTCAATACTCCAACGCTGTTATTGTCCAAAGCATTTTTATCTCCGGTAGCAAGATAAATTGTATTGGAGGTAGCAAAGTTGGAAGGGATGAGGATATCACTGATCCCGAGAACAGGGTTTTGATCTGTCAGCACCGTCCAGGTACTACCACCGTTATTTGTACGCCAAAGACCACCGGCAGGAGCGCCTACCCAGTAAGTATTGGGATCTGTGGGATGAAAAGCCACGCAATTTAATCTGCCTACTCCGGCATATCCTCCGGTCGAACTGTTTGGACCAAGATTTGTCCAACTTGCAGTGGTAGCACGCGCTCCATTTCTATTATTTCTTTGGTACTCTTTATAAATTTCAAAGGCAGTTTTGTTGGGCAAATATCCTGTTTTGTAGTCAATTTTTCTTTCCATCTCCCATTCCCACCGTTTGAATTGTTTCCAGCCTGCAGCCTTCTTCCGTATACCGTTTTCAACATAGTAACCATTATGGTCTATTTGTTTTCCTTTCCAGTAATCATAAAAGGCCTTTTGATGATCTAAAAAAGATGGTTTTTTGCCATCAGCTCTGGCGGGAATGCGGTCAACCCAAGCTTGTCCTGAAACGATAGTAGCAGACAAAAAACCAATAAGAAATAAAAAAAAGAGTTTTTTAAGGTTTAATACAATTTTCATACAATCTAAGAGTATTTTAAAATATTTAATAATCAATCTTTGCTGGAGATTCCTTAGAATCAATTTATTTTTATTCTAATTATTAATTTTTATTCTAATTATTTAAGAGTATGTTTAAATTTTTATTGCCTTAAAATCAATGTATTATGAACCTGACTTCAAAATAATCGCCTTATGTAGTTCACTAAATGCGTTGATTATTTTATTGTCAGAACCATAATCTCTTGATTTACAACTAAGAAAAATTTTAAACATACTCTAAAACACAAATTAATTTATAACAAAAGTCGCACCAAAAATTAAGAACTGACAAAATTATTGATTTTTTCATATAATACAAATATTTATATTAAAAATAATAGAAAAGGGGTAGTTCAAAAGAAGATTTCAGTGTATTTTCTCATGGAATCTACTGATAAGGTGAAGTCCCAATTTGATTATCATAAAGAAAATCTTTTTTGTCCTATGGGTATAAACAATTGAATGTATACTGAAACTATGAAAAAAGGCGAACATTTTTGGGGTTCGCCTTTTAAATATTAGGAAAATCTTATGCAATAACTACTCTAATCCACAATAAATCTTGCGGATTCGGATTTGCCATTATCAGATTTGATCATGACTATAAATATACCCGGCTTTTCGGGAGTCTCAATGAAGATCTTTTGATCTGCTGAATACCTCAATTCTTTTACTATTTTTCCTGCCACATCAAGGATTATGATATTGCCATCTGCCTCCTGCATCAGACTCGAGTTGATGATAAAATTGGAAGAAGTATTGGCAGGATTTGGAAATACCTGAAGTATGTTCTCAACACTCTTTACCTGGTCCTGATTGCTGCCATTGTTGATGATACTGCCGGAAAAGACCCTGAAGCCACTATTTCCAGTACTGAAAGCTGAGATATTGGATCCTCCATTATCAGATGCTGCTCTTACCCAGTAGAAGTAGGTTGTCCCTACATTGGGCGTAAAGTCATCATAACTCATGGTATTTTGCCAGCTGCCCAGAGCGGTTGATCTGCTTATATTATTAGTATTGGGCGATATACTCTGAACCAGTTACCGGAAGTTCCTGTCCAGGTCACTCTTACTCTGTCGGAAAATGTTCCATCTGATGCCTGTACATTAGCAGGTACGGTAACCGTACCCGGAGGGCTTGCCCTGAAACCAGTATCTCCTGTGCTGAATGCTGAAATATTGGCTCCGCTATTGTCAGATGCTGCTCTCACCCAATAGTGGTAGGTCGTACCGGCTACAGCGGATGCATCATCGTAGGTAGTAGTATTCTGCCAGCTGCCAAGTGCTGTCGCTGTGCCTGAGTCATTGGTGGTATTTCTGTACACTCTGAACCAGTTGCCTGAGGTACCGGTCCAGGTCACCTGTACTTTGTCGGTAAAGGTACCATCTGATGCCTGGACATTGGCAGGGACTGTCACCATTGACCTGATGTGGCGCGGAAGCCGGTGTCTCCTGTACTGAAGGCAGATATATTGGCTCCGCTATTGTCAGATGCGGCTCTCACCCAATAGTGGTAGGTCGTACCTGCTACTGCGGATGCATCGTCGTAGGTTGTGGTATTCTGCCAGCTGCCAAGTGCTGTCGCTGTGCCCGAATCATTGGTGGTATTTCTGTACACTCTGAACCAATTGCCAGCTGTACCGGTCCAGGTGACTTGAACTTTGTCTGTAAAGGTGCCGTCTGATGCCTGTACACTTGCCGGCACTGTCACCACTGGACCTGATGTGGCGCGGAAGCCGGTGTCTCCTGTACTGAAGGCAGATATATTGGCTCCTGTATTGTCAGATGCGGCTCTCACCCAATAGTGGTAGGTCGTACCTGCTACTGCGGATGCATCGTCGTAGGTTGTGGTATTCTGCCAGCTGCCCAAGGCGGTAGAAGTGCCGGAGTCGTTAGTTGTATTTCTGTATACTCTGAACCAATTGCCTGAGGTACCGGTCCATGTCACCCGTACTTTGTCGGTAAAGGTGCCATCTGTGGCCTGAACATTGGCAGGGACAGTGACTGTAGGTCCGCCAAAAGTTCTGAATCCTGAGTCTCCTGTACTGAAGGCGGAAGTATTGGCTCCTGCATTGTCAGCAGCTGCTCTTACAAAATACCAGAAGGTAGTGCCTTGAGGCACAGTGCTGTCATCAAAAGTCATTCCAGTCTGCCAATTTCCCAAGGCTGTTGCTCTGCTTGAGTTGTTGGATGTGGATCTGAATACTCTAAACCAATTACCTGATGTACCTGACCATGTGATTTGAACTTTGTCTGAAAATGCACCGTCAGTTGCCTGCACATTAGTAGGTATGGTTACGGTACCCGGAGGTAGTGCTCTGAAACCTGCATCTCCTGTACTGAAGGCCGATATGTTGGCTCCCGTATTGTCAGATGAGGCTCTCACCCAATAGTGGTAGGTCGTACCCGCTACGGCTGAGGCATCATCATAAGTAGTAGTATTCTGCCAGCTACCCAAGGCAGTGGAAGTGCCGGAGTCGTTAGTAGTATTTCTGTACACTCTGAACCAGTTGCCAGGTATCTGTCCATGTCACTCTTACTTTGTCGGTAAATGTGCCGTCTGATGCCTGTACACTTGCAGGAACAGTAACGGTAGGTCCTGATGTGGCTCTGAAGCCGGTGTCTCCCGTACTAAAGGCAGATATATTGGCTCCCGTATTATCAGATGCGGCTCTCACCCAATAGTGGTAGGTCGTGCCTGCTACAGCTGAAGCATCATCGTAAGTAGTGGTATTTTGCCAGCTACCCAATGCTGCTGCTGTACCTGAATCATTGGTGGTATTTCTGTACACTCTGAACCAGTTGCCGGGATTGCCATTCCATGTCACCCTAACTTTATCATTAAATGTGCCGTCTGATGCGAGTACTCCTGAAGGTGTAGCAACTCCAATGCAAGATGGTGGAAGGTCAAAAGCCTGAGTACCATCTGAACGGCTGGAAGACAGTCCCTGAGAAGCACTAAATCCAAGCCCTCGTCGAGCGAATACCTGCCAGATAAGACAGACATTAGCTCCTCCGTTCAATGCCATATCAGCCTGAATGATTGCATTTCTGCCATCTACAAAACCTGCATTACAAACCTGAAGTTTTAGGCCTTGATTTACCAAATTGATAGAAATGTCTGTGCCTGCTGTAAGTCCATGTCTGTCTCTCAATGCCCAAGTAAGATCCCAAAGCATCGTTGCCCAGACAAATCCAACACCATGAGGAATTGAAGCAGTTTTAATAAAATCATAGGTAACTTCATTTACTGTCATATCCGGAGTGTACCTTCTGGGTCTTATCCCGGCACCTGTCGTAGGTTGTCCAAGCACATAGGTTCCAATACCTCTTGGAGTATTGGCCACATCGGTAGGCAAGGAAGTAGTCATCAAAGAATAATAATCGCTCCATCCTTCTCCCATCTGTTCCTGACCACTCAAGCAAGCTGTGGTAGCTGGGCCACCTGCCAATCTTGTAGAAATACCGTGAGCATACTCGTGAGCTATGATTCCATTATCAAAATCGCTATCCCTGTTTGGGTTAGTATTTGTCCATACAAACATGTGCATTCTGGGTCTCTGGCCTTCCGGAAGTGTCAGAAAAGTAGCATTATTGGTAGCTGAACCATCCTGAGCTTCGGCTCTGACATCATCACCACCTGTGCCGCCTCTGCCATAATTATTTACCTGAAAATTGCCACTGGCTTCATCAAAGCCATATTTATGAGCAAAATCATGCATATAATTATTCCAATAAAAAAGATTGACTACCGCAGATGGTCTATATGTAGTAGGTCCCATAGTCAAATCCAATGGTGTATTAAAATCCAATCCTGCACCTCCATCAGGTGAAGTCCCCGGATCAGGAATATCATTTGCGTCAAGATCTGTATATGCATGTGTATTATTGCCCCTGGTGATCGTAAATTCAGCGCCGGCCACACCATCAGTGTCATGCCAACCGAAAGGAGAGGCAACAGGATGAGCTGGTTCAACAGCAATAGTCCTGCCATCTGCGGGTGATACCGTGCTTGTGTGAATAGGGCTTTCAGCCGGTTCTCTAAAAACTCTGTAACTGCTGCCATCCGCTGGGCTTAACATCTCCATCTCTTGTGAGAATTCTTCCTTAAAAGCTGTCGGTGGCATAAATGTCCTTTGGATATTGTGCTCCACTTCTGAATGATTACATTTTGCTTCTGAAATGCCAAAACTGCATGTGATCACCATGTTATGTTTGTCCAAAACTTCACCAGAATTAGCATCTATTCTGACTGACCAATAATTAGCCCCATTGGGTTCATGAATCTGAACCTGCCAGCACAATGTTGCTGTTGCATTTCCCAAAGGAAGCCAAATCAATTCTACCGGTATGGCATCCTGAGATACATCTCCACCAAAATAAACTGTTTTTCTGTTTTTACCAACAGCTTGATTTTTTATTTTAAATTCAGTCGGGACAATATAACCAAAATGTTTGGAAGCTATTCTTATAGCATTTTCATGAGTTACTGCAGTTTCAGATATACTAAGGCTACCTTCAGCTACATTTATAAATGTAGAAGTTTGCGAAAACAAGGTATTATCTGCTTTAATATGAGCTCCCAAAATAGCGTTGTGTACAGGTACACCATCAAAATATTGCTGAAAATAAACATGATTCAATCGAGACGTTTTGCTGAAAGTTTCTGAAGAGACTTTCATGTCTTCAAAGTTTGAATTAGCAAATGATCCATTTAGGGACAAATTTGACAAAAGAGCTCTTGCAATTTCTGCCTTTGATTCAAATTGTGCACTTGAAGTAATACCGGTTAAAATAAAACCCAGGAAAAATAAAAAAGTAGCAATGGGGAAATGGCTTCTCATCATGTTGAAATTAATTATTTTGATAAAGGTACAAAAATAGGATTTTTGCTTATATAATTAAAAATAATGCATATAATTTTTTTACAATATAAGTAAATAACAGAATTATATAGAATTATATATCTAAGATGAGGCATTCTGAGCTTGTCAGGTGCTTTAAAGTGAACAGAAAATATTTTGCGAAAAATTTAAATCATAATGTATTGTAAATTAAATAATTATGATTATAAATTTTCGCATTCAATTTTCTGTTTAGTATAAAATAAAAAATATGGGTTGGCTTTGGGGTTTGGATACTGCTCTGCCACCCTGGGTCACTTAAAGCTCTCTATGTGGGGTTTACTTTGGGATGTGGATTTTGGGATTTGGGATTTTTACATTTGGCTCTGCTACCTCTGGCCCCTATAAGGGGAATGCAGCGCTCTCGGATGTGGGGTTTGAGTTTTGGGATGTGGATTTTGGGATTTGGGATTTTCACATTTGGCTCTGCTACCCCTGGCCCCTTATATGTTTGCATTTTAAAAATTAATGGTTTCAAGATAAACAAATAATTTATAACTTGGCGGTTGAAGGGGAACACCCCTTGATACTTAGATATCGTCCTTTAGTGTCCCTTTCGCCAAGCTTAATCATGAGGTATAACTTGATACATTGATATCGTATAATATAAGGGAATGTAAGGCTTGACATTTTTTTAACACATTTTAAAGTAATTTATGTATGAAAGTTGGATTTGGAGGACTGGACGCAAGTAAAGGTTATTGTGATTTCAGTTTAATTTCGAAGGGTAATGAATTTACTAATCGCAGGATGAATTTTATTGATAATCAATCCGGTCTTGATGAACTCAAAAAGTCTTATCACAGGCACTTTTGTCTATTGATAAAATCTATTTGGCTATTGAAAGTACCGGTGGGTATGAAAACAATTGGTATAATCAATTGGTAAGTTTTGATAAGCGAATCATCATGTTCAGGATTAATCCGTTGCGGACACATCATGAGTCAAAAAAGAATATGCATCGCAATATTAATGACGCCATCAGTAGTGAAATTATAGCTAGGCATGTATCTGAAAATTATGAGGAACTAGAGAAAGCCAAGCCTAGATCCTTACATTTTTATACTGCGAAACAGATGCACAAAACTATACAAGGATTTATTAAACAAAAGACGAGAAATATCAACCAACTTGAGAAAGTAGTGTATAGTTGTATTCCTGGTCTTTTAACTTTTAGTAAAAATGGCATGCCAAAATACATGTATAAATTACTTCAAAAGTATCCATCAAAGGCAAAGATATTAAATGCGAAAACAGCTTCTTTGGCTAAAATCAAAGGGTTAACCATGGAGAAGGCTGAGGCCATCCAAAAAGCGGTGAAGCTAGATTCAGGGTCGGGTAATACGATACTTACTGAGCTAAATATTAAAACATTGGCCCAAACTATTAACTTATTCTCCACCCAGATCAAAGAACTTCAATCAGAACTTGCTAAACACGGAGCCAACGACTTAGCGGATTTATTAGTCACAATTCCTGGTTGCGGCATCGAGTCAGCAGTGTCATTAAGCATAGAAATAGAAGATATAAATCGATTTAACAGTGCCGCATCACTTTGTTGCTATTTTGGAGTACACCCAGAAAACCATACAAGTGGTGATATATCAAAGAAACCTAAAATGAGCAAAAAAGGAAGTAGTTCATATAGGGGTACAATATACATGGTAGCTAAAAATGCGATTATGTATGACCCTTATTTTAAAGAGGTATATTCAAATCAAAGAGCGAAAGGTAAGACCTATAACGATGCTTTAGGTGTAATAATGAACAAGTTAACAAGAGTGATCTATGGTATGCTTACAAACAAAGAGGCATACGATTCATCAAAACCTAAAACACAAAAAAAACAAACCAGTAGACGCAGATCAGCAAATAGAGAAGTTGGAAAAAAGAAACCGCAGATTATAAGGCAGAGCTAGAAAAGATGCAAAACGCACCAGTTTCTCGAAGAGCAGAAAATAAAATAAAAAAGGCAATGGAAGAGTCTCAAAACTCAATTGAAGAGTTGCGCACGAGATCAAAACCATTACCAAGTGCAAACATATAAATTTGTTTGCACTTAGTAATAAAAAAACACCGCCAAATATTATAAAATCAACGGTATAACTAAAGGGGAATGCAGCGCTCTCGGATGCCGGCTTCTGGTCGAAAGGTTTTTTTGACTGATGAGCGTCACGACGGGCGACCCTTAAACAAAAAAAAAAACGCTTTGATGTTTTCGCATCCTTCGCAAAGGCAAATACTAAACTTGGACATTCGATTCATGTAGTGGTAGCATCGCTCACCAATCATCCTTCGTCTGCTTAGTGGTCGAGGGCTTAGCCCTGGATACCTTTCAGGAAGGGGACGAATCTGTAGTTGCCATAATTTTCTTCTCGGATGGTGCCGTCTGTGTTTTTGATGATACGCTTCATTTGCTGGATATCACCGCTTCCAAGAGGGACGACCATGATGCCGTCAGGTTTCAGCTGGTCGATGAGTTTTTGTGGTATTTCGGTGGCTGCGGCTGTAAGCAGAATTTTGTCAAAGGGAGCAAATCGCGGAGCGCCAAGATATCCGTCTCCGTATAGCGTGCGCACTTGTCCGAAACCGATATCGTGGAGAAATCTCGATGTTTTGTCAAAAAGTTTTTTTTGTCTTTCTATGGTATAGACTTTGGCTCCAAGGTAAGACAAGACACATGCCTGATAACCTGACCCGGTGCCTATCTCCAGAATTTTATCTCCTTTTTTGATATCCAGAAGAGTCGTCTGCACTGCCACGGTGTATGGCTGTGAAATCGTCTGGTCTGCATCTATAGGGAATGCTACATCTTTGTAAGCCCAGTCAGAAAAAGCTTTGTCCAAAAAATAGTGTCTGGGTATGTCCATGAATGCACTGAGAATACGTTCGTCAGTGATGCCTTTGGTGCGCAATTCATTGATGAGCTTTTGTCTCAATCCTTTATGTCTGTGGGTATCTTGCAAGTGGGTTTATGATTTTATGGGTTTATGATTTTTGGGTTTATGGGTTATGGGTATTTCTTTCTCATTAGGCTATGCTACCCCTTGCCCCTGAAGGGGAATCCTGCGCTATGGGTTTGGTATTTAGGCTTTGGGTGTTAAGGTTCATGGGTTTTTCTTTCTCATTAGGCTCTGCTACCCCTTGCCCCTGAAGGGGAATCCTGCGCTATGGGTTTGGTATTTAGGCTTTGGGTGTTTAAGGTTCATGGGTTTTTCTTTCTCATTAGGCTCTGCTACCCCTTGCCCCTGAAGGGGAATCCTGCGCTATGGGTTTGGTATTTAGGCTTTGGGTGTTAAGGTTTAAAGGTGATCATGTTGGTCAACCAATCAAAATAGGCGGCATTGCATCTTGCAGACCATCGGATGATGGCTGATGTCTGGAAAGCATGTAACATTTCAATTTGTTTGTCCACAATTTGTTCCATTGATGGCAATGTTTTAAGGATGCCAACCCATTAATTTTCCTTGTTGATATTGCCATCCCAAACGAAAAGGCTATGTGAGGAAATGACATTTCCACAAGCTATCTTACCAATGTCCAATAGTTTATTTACTAAATATTCAGCATCATCTTTTGAACCACACGGCACATAAAACAATAAGATTTCCATATCAGAGTGCGAGGATCTCCGCCATTTTAACAAGGTCTTTATTCAGTGTTTTATTTTTGCTTATGGCATCCAAAAATGGAGTGTAGGTGATCTTGTCATTGATGATACCGAGAGCAACACCGCCTTCGCCTCTGATGAGGGCTTTGACAGCGGAGTGTCCCATCCTGCTGGCCAGGACGCGATCCATGGCAGTAGGTGATCCTCCTCGCTGAAGATGGCCTATGATAGTCACTTTTATATCAAAATGCGGATTTCTGCTTTTTATTTCATTGGCCAGCTGGTGAGCATCTCCATTAGTATTTCCTTCCGCTACGATGACGAGATTGAAAAGTTTCTGTCGTTTTACTGATTTTCGGAGTGTGCTGTTGAGTTCATCGATAGTGGTCTCCGTTTCAGGCAGGAAGATAGCACCTGCGCCACTGCCAATACCCGTGTGCAAGGCAATAAATCCCGCATGTCTCCCCATCACTTCCACAAAAAATAAACGGTTGTGGGAGTCTGCGGTGTCCCTGATCTTATCCACCGCTTCGATGGCTGTATTGATGGCTGTATCAAATCCGATGGTGTAGTCTGTGCCAAATATGTCATTATCGATGGTGCCCGGAAGTCCAACAAAAGGTATTTTGTACTCCTTCATAAATATATCAGCACCGGTGTAAGTACCATTGCCGCCGATAGCTACTACTCCATCAATATCATGTGCTGTCAGAGATTCAAAAGCTTGTTTTCTGCCTTCAGGTGTACGAAACGCCTCACTTCTGGCTGTCTTTAGTACCGTACCACCACGCTGAATGATATTGGCTACATCACCGACATCCAGTCTTTTGATATCACCATTGACCATACCATCGTATCCTCTATATATACCATATACATGCAGATCGTGATATACGGCTGTTCTGACGACGGCCCTTACAGCTGCATTCATGCCGGGAGCATCTCCTCCTGAAGTAAACACTGCGATTCTTTTTACACTACTCATATTTGTTTTGGTGTTTAGGTATTTAAATATTAGGTGATTTTAGGGGTTATATATGTTGTCTTTAGATATTAGTTTGTAATCAATGTGGTTTAGATAAAGTATTTTTAGTTGTTCTTACCCATCCTAAATCCTTCCCTTGGGAAGGACTTCATAATATAACCTTATCTAAAAGACATTGAGTTTGTAATTGTCATTCTACATTGGACATTTGTAATTTATCATTCAAATGAAATTGTATCAATTGATGTATAGGTTGCTTAATAATCAGCCCGGCCCGAATATCAAATTCCAAAAGTACATCTTCAAGATAACTCCTGTAATGGTAAGCAATGGAACCTGCAAAAACCACCGGGAATCCACCAAAATTTTTATATTTTAGTATACGCAATTGGACAAATTCTCTGAAAACTCTTTTGATCAGAGTATCTTTCCAAATACCATCTGTATGTGAAAGAAACTGCGCAAATGAAGCGATATATCTGCTCCCTGCTTGGTTTCTGTACACTTCCTGTATTACCTGAGCTTTGGTAAGGTGATACATGTTGTCGAAAAGAGATTTTTCAGTTTGGGACATATTGCCATAAAAATAATCTTTTATGATTTCCTTGCCCAGATGTACGCCTCCTCCTTCGTCGCTAAATATATACCCCAAAGACGGGATGGCTTCAATAATTTCAGTGCCATCATACACACATGAGTTTGAGCCCGTGCCCAGAATACAAACTATACCCGGCTGATGTCCGCAACAGGCTCTCGCCGCAGCATAAAGATCAGATCTAACCTCAGTTTTTCCGGCAAAACCATATGGAGCCAGCCATTTTTGAATGCGCCCCGGACTTGAAGGATCATCTGCCCCGGCACCGTAAAAAAAGATGTCATTTGCTTTTGTAACTGCATCCACAAGTGCCTGATCAGACAATAACGGAAACTGAACCTGAGTAGATGGGTTGATGCCATTGGTTTTGAAAAACTGATGTCTTCCATCCATTTCAACAGCTACCCAGTCTGCCTTGGTCGAACCACTCTCTACAATGATGAACATAAAATCTTAATGTATGAATGACACTATCTCTTAAATTGTACAGGCAAAGATAATAATATTACATTGTTTCCTGCCAAATACCTTGAATTTTCAGTGATATTTTGCTGAAATTGGTATTTGGTCTTAAAGAGTATGTTTAGAGTATGTTTAAATTTTTATCAATTGGCTCCAAGTGGCAAATTTTATATTCTGTTGCAACATCAACTTCGTTTGTCAAAGTCTTATCTAACTTTGACGGAACCTATCTTAGGCTCTGTTAAAAAATAACTGATACATTTTGTCTCGTTCTTTTGCTCTTTTTCTGTGTTGTAAAATCGTTAAATAGTGTTTGCTAAATATATTATATGTTGCTGAATTTCAATATTTTATTCAATTATATTTTTATACAAGTGCAAGGTTTTTTGATGTATAATGAGTAAAACCTTTGCACTTTGATTTAACATTGTCCTATGCGGACGGCAGTCACTTTTTTGCATCTTTTGCTCTCACATATTCCTTTGGAATGCTTACCCAGAAGTCGAGTAGGCAAGCGGGAGTTTCACCCGCAAGCCTCTCACGGAACCGTGCTTGAAGATCTCCCTTCACACGGCTCTTGATGCGGTTAAAACCTTTTCAACAATACCCTTTTGACCAATGATAGAAAAGCTCTGGCTTTTCTTTTCTTATCATTTCATACATGTTCAACGCTTCTTTTGACCCTGTTTTATACTTCTTTCTAATCCACTTCAATATCCGTTTATTAAAATTATAAAAGCAGGTGTTTAGTCCACGTTTTGTGAAGAGACCATAATAATTTGTCCATCCAATCAATTTGCTATTTATTCTTGCTGCAATGTCCTGTATTTCTAAATCAGTATGTTTCATCGCTTTATTAATTCGAAACTCTTCCATTATCTTTTTCTTACTGCTTTTGCTGATGTCTCCTAAGAATCCTAACAAGATTTGTTTGTCTTTCATTATCATCTTGGAAGGTTTAAAGCTAAAGCCCAGAAAATCAAATGTTACATGTTCATGGTTTGCTTTCCGTCGATAATCTTTGCAATAGGCTATCTTTGTTTTGCTTTCTTTGATGCTTAGTTTCACTTCTCCGAGACGTTGCTTGATTTGTGTAAGTATATGTTGTGCTTGTCGTTCACTTTTACAGTGGACTACTACATCATCCGCATATCTTACAAATCTTACATCAGGATGGTTTTTGTCAAACCATTTATCTAATGTAAAGTGCAGATATAAGTTTGCTAATAAAGGGCTTATAACTCCGCCTTGTGGAGTGCCTTTGCCTTCCTTATTCCTTATACTTCCATCTTTGTCTTGGATTGGCATTTCTAACCATCTTTTAACATACATCAATACCCATTTCTCAGGCATAACATGTGCTACTGCCTTTAGCATGATTTCATGGTCTATCTCATCGAAGAATTTACTGATATCCATGTCTATCACCCAATCATATTGATAGCAATTCTTAATTACTGTTTGTAATGCTTGATGTGCGCTCTTTAATGGGCGATAACCATAACTATCTTGGTGAAAAATTCCATCTATGCGACTTTCCATATATTCCTTCACTACTTGTTGACTGATTCTGTCTCGTATTGTAGGAATACCCAACTTGCGCTTCGTTCCGTCTTTCTTTGGGATTTCTACTTCTCTAACTGCACTTGGATGGTAGCTTCCTGAAGCCAGTCGGCTCCATATACTATGGAGATTACTACTTAACTTCTTTTCGAATGCCTTCCAAGTTTCTTCATCTACTCCAACGGCTTTCCCGCCCTTACGCAGCTTTAAATATGCCTGCGTAACCCACTGACGTTCGATTGGTATGCTTTGGTTTACTCTTACTTCCATTTCAATCTTCCTCCTCTACGGAGTTGTTTAATGTTAAATAATATCCACATCCTAAGCCCTTCGCTATTACCAACTTTCATTGGCCTTTAAAGCACTACTATGACTTAGTCCGACTACCACATAACGCATCTTCCGCGCTGCCAAATGTGGTTCTCCCAAGTTTTATATTGAAGCCCAATATACATTCATGTCGTCTTTACACCGATGGATACATTGCCAGTAATTAGGCGTCCGCAATGCTTATCTCTGAGTCCTTTTTACAACCCGATTTTATCCATATCTCTGTTTTTTCGATGTTTCATCAACGATTCATTCGCATTCATCTCTGTATATCATACCTGACGTTTTAATACGCCTTTTCTCTTTACGCTTTCTACATTTCAATTACTCGTTTTGCAGAAAAGAGCGGTTTGACAAGTTACCCTAAAATCCCTTGCCGATACTTCGCAACATGGTCACTCATGTTGTTGTATCATCTTCAATATAACATGGTAGGCTTTCACCAACCTACCTTCATGGCACACAAAAAGTAACCAAAAAACGCTAGTTCAAAAAAAGGCGATTGCGAAGCAACGTTCTCTCTCATGTCAAAATGCTTTTTCTATTGCCTTGATTATCTATCCTTTACATCAAATATTTATCATTGGCAATAGACGCACTTTTTCTGCCCATCCGCTAGCGGTTCACTTCGTCAAAGGCTTACACGCCTTTGGTGCTTTGCACTACACTACGTTCATGTTCACTATCGCTTGTTTTTTGAACAATTAACCACACCAATAGCTTTATAAAAATTGAGTGATGCTACTTTTTCAGCAGACCCTAAATAGCTAAGGCTATTCGCCTCATTTACGCTTTGAAAAAGAACAAATTAATTTCGCCAATTCTGCACCATTTATTTATTAACAGAGCCTTACGGTCTTTGACCGCTTGTGGACAATTTACTCCGGTCATGAGACCGATAGATAAAAGTCCAAGAGTCGGAGACTTTGGACAACAGAGGATTTGATATTTGGACGTAAATTTGAACTACAAATCAAGTACCATAAATATCGGCCTTGAATTGACATAGATGATAGCACAAAAGACACCTAATGAAAAATGTGTTTGCAAAAAAATCAATAGGCAATAAATAAAATAATCACGCTACATTTGCAGTTTAGTTTAAAATATAACGTCGTTTGGATAAGGAATTGTTCTTTGTTTTACCCTATCTATAGTGAACAGAAAATATTGTGCAAAAAATTTAAATCACAAGTTATTAATTTTCAAATAATTGTGATTTTTAAATTTTGCAAATCAGTTTCTGTTGGTATAAATCTTTCCCTTACAAGGGAAAGACTTCATAAAGATGTCTTAACTAAACGACATTGGTTTAAAAAATAAACTTAATAGAAATGATTCAAAAGGTTGCAGTAATAGGAGCAGGTACTATGGGAAATGGGATTGCGCAGGTATTTGCTATGCACCATTATGATGTTATCCTTTGTGATGTGTCGGCAGCTGCATTGGCCAATGCTATGAAAATCATAGAAGAAAATCTGCATCGGATGGCCAGAAAAGAGCTGATACAGACAGATACCATACCAAAAGTCCTCAGTAAAATCCAAACCACAGAGTCCGTAGAATTGGCTGTAAAAGGTGCAGATTTAGTCATCGAAGCGGCGTCAGAAAATCCTTCTGTCAAAGCCGGAATATTCCATAAGCTTGATACTTTTGCTCCTGAATCCTGCATCCTGGCGACCAATACATCTTCTATTTCAATCACAAAACTGGCCGCTGAAACAAAAAGACCAAATAAAGTAATAGGAATGCATTTTATGAACCCAGTGCCTGTGATGAAATTAGTGGAAGTGATCAGAGGTTATGCGACTTCGGATGAAGTTTGTAATGCCGTGATGGAAATGTCCGGAAAATTGGGTAAGATACCTGTTGAAGTAAATGATTACCCGGGTTTTGTAGCCAATAGAATACTGATGCCTATGATCAATGAAGCCATCTATACATTGTATGAAGGAGTGGCAGGTGTATCTGAGATTGACAACGTCATGAAACTGGGTATGGCACACCCGATGGGGCCATTAGCACTTGCAGATTTTATAGGGCTTGATGTATGTCAGTCCATATTGGGTATCATGTATGAGGGATTTGGCAATCCCAAGTATGCACCATGCCCTTTATTGGTCAATATGGTGACTGCCGGCAAACTGGGTAAAAAGACTGGTGAGGGGTTTTATACTTATAGCACAGGTCTGAAAGAGTCAATAGTCTCGGCGAAGTTTTTGAAAGCTCATTGAGGGTTTGAAATGAAATAACCTGTAAAAAACCAAAAATCAAACAGTCATTTTGAACACTTTTAATAGAAACACACAGAAACATACTCATAAGTGTATAAAATTTCAAACGCTAATTTACGCCGATTTCGCTAATTGTTCGTAACATTCCTAAAAGTGTGTATAAAATCCCATCATTTGACTCATTTCAACAAATAAAATCGAATAATATCAAATGAATGAAAAATGAATCAAATCAACTTCTGACCAATCTGCTTTGCAAAGGGCTCAAAGTGCTGGATCTGTCCGGAATCCTTGCCGGACCATTGGTAGCTTCTTTTTTTGCTGAGCTGGGTGCTGAAGTCATCAAGGTAGAAAACAAACTTACAGGCGGGGACGCTACCAGACAGTGGAAACTGCCGGCTGAAAAAAAGGAAGCTACATTTTCTGCATATTATCATAGTGCCAACTATGGCAAAAAAGTACTCATGAAAAATATGACCGACGCCAAAGACAGGTCAGATGTTGAAAAAATCATGTCAGAAAGTGATATTGTCATATCCAATTTTCAAAAGAAAACAGCTCAAAAACTATCATTTGTGCCCGAGGAAATCATTCAAAAATACCCGGGAATCATTTTTGCTCAATTGAGTGCATATACATGGGATGATCCACGGCCGGGTTATGATCTGGTCATGCAAGGCGAGACAGGATGGATATCCATGAACGGAACAGATAGCGAGCATATATCAAAAATTCCCGTGGCCGTCATTGATATTTTTGCAGCCCATCAAATGAAAGAAGCTATACTATTGGCTATGTGGAAGAAAGCTATTACGCACAAAGGCAGTGTTATACATGTGTCGCTCTACAAAAGTGCTATATCCGGATTGGCCAATCAGGCTTCCAACTATTTGAATGCCAATCATGTGCCAAAACCCATAGGAACACTGCATCCAAATATTGCCCCTTACGGCGATTTATTTACTTCAAAAGACAATATAAAGTTTCTGCTCGCGCTGGGAAGTGATGATCAATTTAAAAAACTATGGTTTACCCTGAATATGGATCAAACAGCATATCCTAACTTTGAGAAAAATTCTGACAGGGTTAAAACCAGGTCCGCCTTACAGCAAATCATGCAACAGATTATGTCAAAGCTAAGGTTTTCGGAGATAGAGCAAAAAATATGTGCCATCAATATACCATTTTGCAAGATTTTAAACTTAAACGAAGTATTTGAAAATCCATTAGCACAAGACATGGTCCTTCAAAATGAAACCATAGAATCGTCAAAATATTATATCAGTAATGTTGCTTTTGAATTGATCAATGACTCTGCAGGACAGAGGACTATTTGATCAGTTACAAAAAAAATCAGAATATAATCGCTAAAAATATCATTTTAGTACGGTTTTTGTATAAAATATAAAGGTAAGGTATTGAATATCAATTAAAAAACGTATATATTTGTCTTTAAATGACTTATATATTTGTATATTTTGTTACAATAAAATAATCTGATTTTGAGAAGAAATTTCATCCTTAATACAGTGATCTTGATGTGTATATTTTTTATATCAAAAAATACATATAGTCAGGACCTACATTACAGCCAGTTTTACAATTCACCGCAGAATATCAATCCTGCTTTGACAGGTGTATTTAATGGCGACCACAGGTATATGGTATCAATGCGAGATCAGTGGAGATTTGTGCCGGTACCCTGGTTTACAATGAGCGGTGCATATGACAGAAAACTCTATGTGCTCAAAGGAGATCAACATTTTCTGGGTATAGGAGGCAGCCTAAATCATGACAGACAGGGAGATTCAAAGCTAAATTTGACTTCACTCAATGTAAACGGAGCTTATCATCGGATACTCAATGCCAATCATATCGTCAGTGCAGGCTTGACATTGGGACTTGCATCAAGGGGATTTAACACTGCGTTGCTTACCTGGGATAAACAATGGGATGGTGAAGCTTTCAACAGTGCCTTGCCTACTGGAGAGTCATTCAGCAATCTCGAGAGAGTCAATTTCTTAGAGACAGGATTGGGTATCAATTACAGATATCAAAAAGACAAAAGAACATATGCTGATATAGGTGCATCAGCATTGCATCTACTGAAACCTAATTCGGCATTTTACAATAATGACGTAGCCAATCTACCACGAAGAATGACACTCTCAGTCACGGGGCAGGTCCAAGTTACAGGCTTCCTTGATGTCCAGCTCCATGCACTGCACCAGATACAGGGTCCATACAATGAAACGATATTCGGAGGGCTCGGCAAAATCTATCTAAGTGAAAAAAAAGGGAAAGAAATTCAACTTCATGCAGGTTTGGGATATAGGACGGCACAATCATTTATACCTACCATCGCTGTTCAGTACAATAACATTTATGCCGGCCTAAGCTATGATGTGGATACCAACAACTTTAACGATATAGTCAACTCTAATAAAGGTGGACCTGAGATTCATATAAGGTATATTATTGCCAATGTGAGACCAATGAGAGAAGCCAAAGTTTGTCCAATCTATTAGTAAAAAGAAATTGATAATGAGATTTGAACTTATAAAAACAATTGCTATAATTTGCTTATTGGTGCCGGCACTATCGGGTCGGCTGGATGCACAGTCACCTTCAAAAAAGCAATTTATAGAAGCAGCAGAGAGAGAATTTGCAGACAAAAATTATTACGCTGCGCTCATTTATTACAATGAAGCATTGGAATTTGACCTTGCAGACAAAGATGTTCTTTTCAAAGCAGCGGAGTCGGCGAGGTTGTTTAATTCCTACTCAAAGGCAGCAGAAAAATATCAATATCTGGTAGACTCACTGAATGACGACACCATGCCATTAGCTATCTATTGGTTGGGCAGCATGAAACAACATATGGGGAAATACGAAGAAGCCAGAAAATATTTTGATATGTACATCTCAGAATACGGTGGATTAGATACCTTGTATACAGCCCGGGCTAAGAAGGATATAGCCTCAATAGAATACGCAGCAGCCCAGACAAAAAATTTCAAACGCAATATCAGTTTTGAAAAATTGGGCGATGACATTAATACAACCGCTTCTGAAGTGGCCGGACACGTTTTTAAAGATGAATTTTACTTTACATCGATGAGGTACAAAGAAGAAAAGCCATTATTAATTCCTGCAAGAGAAATTTCAAAATTATTAAAGAAGAATCGGGATAGCCTTGTGGTTCCTCTCGATGGTTACATCAATCAACGCGACTTTTCGGTAGCTAATTCCTCTGTCAGCACTAACGGAACTTATCTATACTATACAGTATGTGAATATATCAATGGAAGTGATCTGCGGTGCGATATCTACCGAAGCAACATTGATGCTTCCGGAAATTTAAGTAATGAAATGAAACTGCCCGATCCCATAAATATACCGGGTACCACATCGACTCACCCGCATGTGACTACCGACAAAGTTACCGGAAAAGAAATTTTATACTTTGTTTCTGATCGGAAAGAAGGAAGAGGTGGAATGGATATATGGTATAGCCTTATCGACATAAAATTCGGATATTCGCAACCTATCAACATTAATGAAATCAATACACCAGACGATGAAATTACACCTTATTACAATAATGGTTCTGATTTTCTATTTTTCAGTAGTAATGGGAGAACAGGTCTCGGAGGATTTGATGTGTTTAAGGCCGGCAGAATAAATGATACTTTTGGTGGTGTGGTGAGTGTAGGCGTACCTGTAAACTCCAGTTATCATGATATTTACTATTCTGAAAACAAAGAAGGCAACACAGCATTTTTATCATCCAACAGAGATGGTTCTTATTATCTCGACAGTTATTATGAGTCATGCTGTTATGACATCTACAAAATGGAAATCAAGAAGATAGAACTGGATCTCAACGCATTGACTTTTGACAAACTCACCGGAAGGCCCTTAAAGAAGGCTACGGTAATACTCATAGATCAGGATACTGGTCTGGAGCTGACCCGATTCAGAAATGATGATGGTCATGATCATAAATTTCAGATTGCTGAAGACAGAAATTATATCATTGTGGCACAAAGAGAAAACTACAACCCTGATACAATAAAGCTGTCCACAATAGGCATAGATCAGTCAGAATCCATCATAAGGAAAATGTACCTCAGTACAGATATGATGTTGTTGGATGTATTTACTTTTACAAAAATCGGAAAAATACCTTTAGAGGGAGCCACTGTGACCCTTATAGATATGTCAGACAAGTCAAAGAGGGATATCACGGAAGTTAATCTGCTTTCAAATGAATTTAACTTTATGCTGGATCGTGGTAAAATGTATAAAATTATCGGTAAAAAGGATGGATACACCGATGCCGAAGAAATCGTAGATACGCGACCTTATGACAAATCCGGACTGATCACAAAAGAATTATTTCTGGATAAATTTGTTTTGCAGGATCTCTTGCCGATCAGTTTGTTTTTTGATAATGACTTACCGGATGTAGACAGTAAAAACACCAATACAAAAACTAAATACGGAGAATTGGTCAACAATTATATGTTCAGAAAATCAGAATATAAAGAACGCTACACCAAGCCGCTGGGAGATGCGACGAGAGAAAATATTCTAAATGATTACGAAAACTTTTTTGAAGGGGATATAAAAGGAGGATATGATAAGTTTAAAATGTTTATAAACAATGTGATTCAGGAGCTTGAAGCAGGTAATAAAGTAGAACTTGTGCTCAAGGGATTTGCCTCACCGAGAGCAGATTCAAAATATAACCTTTCTCTTGGTCAAAGGAGAGTCAATTCAGTCAAAAATGAGATGGTATTTTTTGATAATGAGGAGTTGAAAAAATATTTTTTGGCAGGTCAGCTGATCATTACTGATATATCTTTTGGTAAAGAACTTTCTCCACCCGATGTTGTTGGCGATATCAAAGATGAGAGAAACTCTATATACAGTCTCAAAGCTGCCAAAGAACGACGGGTGGAAATCATCAGAGCATCAAGAAATAATTGATTAAATAAAAAAAATCCATCATAACGGAACATCATATAAAAATTATATTTTTCAGAATAATATTGATTCTTCCTGCAGTATGGTGTATCAGTACCACAGATGTAGCAGCAACACACATTGTGGGAGGAAACCTTACTTACAAACACGTCTCCGGAGACCTATATGAGGTTAAAGTTGTATTAAGGAGAGACTGCTTTTTGGGCTCACCGGAGGCTGATTTTGACAATCCTGCTTCTGTGGGTATTTTTACAGCAGGCGGATCACTTGCAGTATGGCTTGCAAATAATGGACAGATAAGGATGCCTTTTATGTCTTCTGATACGCTCAATGAGTTCATCAGAAGTGATTGTGGTTTTGAAGGTACTCAAGTATGTGTTCATGAAACTACGTACAGAGGACTTGTCAATCTTCCTGACAGACCAGGCGGTTATTTTCTCGCATATCAGAGGTGTTGCAGGAATGGTTCGTTAAATAATATTATAGATCCGCTTGAAACGGGAAGTACATACTGGGCTCATGTAACTGATGAAGCTTTAATTGTCAAAAACAGCACACCAGAGTTTAAGGCTTGGCCGGATGTATATATTTGTGCCAATAAGCCGCATGAATTTGACCATTCAGCGATAGACAGAGACGGTGATTCATTAGTGTATAAGCTTTGTGTCCCGTCTTTAGGAGCGACAAAGGCATTTCCGAGACCACAACCGCCAGGATTCCCTCCTTATGACAATGTAATATGGAGATCACCTTACGGGCTTTTGGACATG
This sequence comes from Saprospiraceae bacterium, assembly GCA_016713025.1. Classification (NCBI taxonomy): domain Bacteria; kingdom Pseudomonadati; phylum Bacteroidota; class Saprospiria; order Saprospirales; family Saprospiraceae; species Saprospiraceae bacterium. The sequence continues at coordinate 349,206 of JADJPZ010000003.1, forward strand.
ATGGGAGGTATTCCTCTAAAAATTGACAGTAAAACCGGAAGAATTACTGCCACTCCAAATCTCGTTGGCCAGTTTTTGATAGGAATCTGCGTGGATGAATACCGCAATGGTGTAAAAATTGGGGCAGTACGTAGAGATTTTCAGTATAATGTCAGAGTCTGCAGTCAGCCACCATTAGCCAGATTTACCACTACAGAGACCAATTGTGATGGTCTAACTGTAGATTTTTTTAACAACAGTCTCAGTGCAAGTGCTTTTGAGTGGAATTTCAACTACCCTTCTAATGATCCTGCCTTTAGGTCTACAGAAACAAATCCTAAATTCACCTACCCATCTATCGGCACATACAATGTAAGACTCAGAGCTACAAGGGGTTCTGATGGATGTTTTGACACTATCATTCAAAAAGTAATTATATTTAACAACAAGATCAGCCCTGACTTCATCTTTTCACTGTCAGATTGTAACCATTCCAGTGACAGTCTCAAGATACAGTTGTCAGACAAATCTGTATTTACAGAAGTGGGATATACCTTGAATGAATGGAACTGGACGGTCACCCAAAACGGTATAACAAAAAATTATACAGGACCCAATCCTACTGCATCTCTATCTTTTAACGGAGACATATCCGTAACTTTAAATGTGAGTGCAAGTAACGGTTGTCGATCTACGATATCCAAACAAATAAATTCAAATGATATAAAACCCAAGTCTGACTTTAGTATAGACTATCCTACATGCCCTGTCAATGATGTCTTAAAAATAAGACTCATCAACCTGTCAAAGCAACAAAATCCTTATGCCGTAGTTACATCCACTCAATGGACCATAGGAGCTTTAACAGTTTCAGGAGATACGGCTATAGTGAACATTCCTTTTACAAATGATAGTATTTCTGTGACCATGCGTACAGCTTTTCAAGGCTTGTGTACATATACATTTACAAAAAAGATCAAACTTCTTGCTCCACCTATGGCAGATTTTTCTTTAGGAAGTGAAGTTTGTGGCGGCTTGAATCTTTCTTTTAAAAATAACAGCACTAATTCTGATACTTATCAATGGAATTTTAATCATCCATCGGCTGATCCGATATTCAACTCTACTATCAAGGACCCTTCATATGTATATACGACTAGTGGAAAATATCAGGTACAGTTGATAACCACCAGAGTTGCAGATGGTTGTCGCGATACAATCATCAGAGAAGTCGGCGCATATGAAAACAAGATAAATCCAGATTTTAATGTATTGCTGACAAATTGTGAACAGTTTCAGGATAGTCTGCGCATCAGACTTACTGACATCTCGGCAACAAACGAACCGGGTCAGGGTATCGTGACAAGGGAATGGAATATCACTCAAAATGGAATAACCAGAAGACAAACAGGTGTAAATCCTGAAATAAATGTTACTCTAACAGGCGATATTTCTGTAACCCTCCAAGTTACATCAGACAATGGTTGTAGTGCATCCAAAACAAAAGTTGTAAAATCAGATGACTTAGTGCCAGAGCTTGATTTCAAAACGGAAGCAATAGGCTGTCCAAGAAAAGATACCATAGATCTCAGGCTCATCAATCTATCCGCTCAAAAAAACCCATTCAGTAAAATACAGGACACAAAATGGATCATTGGAAATAGGTCAGTAACTGGGGATTCAGTAATTGTTTCAGTTCCTTACAATGCATCAGGCGTCAGTATCATGCTGGAAAATTCCTTTCAAGGCAACTGCAGAAAGAGTTTGGTAAAAAATATTCCTCTTACAGCTCCGGCATTGGCTGATTTTAATGTTTCAAGTGCTGAATGTTCAGGTTTTAATGTATCTTTTGAAAATAAAAGTACAGGTGCGATTTCATTTGAATGGAATTTCAATTTTCCAGATACATCAGGGACTTTTAAATCTACAGTTGTGAATCCATCTTTTACATTTAGTAAAGACGGAGTATATAAAGTCCAGCTCAAAGCAACGAAGGCAGATGGTTGTTTTGACACCAATATCAAAAATATATCGGTATTTGAAAATAATATCAATCCTAAGTTTACTACGACACTGAATGGATGCGATCCTGCGACTGACAAGTTGAGTGTAACTTTGTCTGATATCAGCTCATTTGCACAGTCAGGACACAGTATCAATAAATGGGAATGGACAGTGGACCAAAATGGTAAAATCACAAAATACACGGGCAAATCTGTTGAAATTTTATTGTCATATACAGGAAATTTTGAAATAACCCTCGATATAGCATCAACAAATAATTGTACTGGTAAAAAAACACATACATTTAAAATTGAAGACTTTATACCAAAAGCAGATTTTGTTCTGGCTTTGGTGGGATGTCCAACTGGCGAAGTTGCAGAAATAAAACTTAAAAATCTTGCCGCAACATTGAATCCATTTGCAAAAATAGATTCTACATTTTGGGTTGTAAATGGTCGCCCATATACAGGTGACTCCATCATCGTACAGCTGCCCCAAAGTACAACAACATTTGACGTTCTCCTTACTACATACCTGAATAAAGAATGTAAGGTCACTGTGTCCAGAAATCTAAGTCTACAAAATATACTGCCAAAAGCAGCATATCAATACAAAGGCGAAGAGTGTCCCACAGATGATTTGGTAAAAATTTCACTTTCGTTTGTGGATAGTTTGGGTCGCAATATACCACTTTCATCCATCCAGTGGCAGGTGACAATAGGTACATCGGGACAAACATTGAATGGTACACCTGTGTCCCTGAATATCCCGAAAGACAGTTTGGTAAAACTCGATTTTACAGCTGCATTTGCCAATGGATGTACAGATAGGGTGCAAACAACTTTCCTGCCGGGCCCATATGCTTCCGTAAAATTTGAGACTGAGCCACTGGTACTTTGCCCCGGCGAGAGTAAGTATCTTATCAAAAATTCTAATCCCGCCTGGACTTATACATGGTCGCCGTTGACGGGATTGGACTTTACTGAACCAAAAAATCCTAAAGTTTCAGTCAATAATAATACGACCTACTACATAACGGTAAGTGATGGATTATGTACTGTAAAAGATAGCATTCAGGTACTGGCTTTAATTGCAGGTGTTGAGATTAAAATAGATTCTGACAATTTTACCTGCGATGGAAATGTCACACTAAAAAGTAGTGGTGGTATTGGATCAGGAACTTATACATGGTCTAAAAGTGAAGACTTCAAGGATATCATCGGTCAGGGAGTATCCATAACATCTTCATTTACAGGGAGAAAACAGGATTATTATGTAAAATTTGAAGGTACGAGCTGCTCATCTAAACCAGCAAAGATTACAATTAATAATGAAAAACCACAAATTATAAGACTTTCACCAATCAATTTATGTCCATTGGATTCCAATCAATTGATTACATTTAATGACAACAGTACACATGTAAATAATTTTGTCTGGAAAAATGATCCTCATATCATCAGAGGTGGCAATACGAGCAGACCTACCATTTTGATAGGTCCTGCTGAAAAAGATTCTTTTTCCCTCTACTTTACAGCAACTAATCAATTCAATTGCTCAACTGAAGATTCTATCAAAGTAAGAATTAAAGAAAATCCAAGCATGAATTTCGATGTCAATTTGAAAGAATGCGGCAAGTATGAGGTTTGCTTTAAATTGGAACGAACCAATTATTTGGGATTTGTTGAGTGGGATTTTGGAGATACCAATACTTTTGATGACAGATCATTGGACAATGCACCTTGTTATACTTTTAAAAATCCGGGAACTTACAACGTTAAGTTAATAAATCTAACTTCATCATGCCCGTTTATACCCATCACAAAATCAGTGATCATCAATCCTCAAGTGACCTTAGCTCGAGTGAGAGATACTACCATTTGTAAGGGTGCCGAACTCACCATGAATGCATCCTCCAATCTTCAGAATGTATCGTATGAATGGTATGATGCAAATGGTAAATTATTGTTTTCGGGTCAAAAATATTCTTCAAAATATACTGCCAACACTAAAATTGTATTGAAAGCCATTGATATATTTAAGTGTTCTGATACAGATACAATTAATGTAAACGTCCTTGATTTTAATTTCAATATCGAAGCCAAAGACAGTTTATGTATTAATGAACCCAGCCAAATAAAACTAAATATTCAAAATCCCACACAGTATGTGATAAATTGGTCTCCGGCAAATAAAATTGTTTCAGGTGGCAATACGACAATGCCAACTATCACAGTTTCAGATTCTATAGACTATAAAGTGGTATTGAGGCACATTGCCTCTGGGTGTATAGATTCATTAGTGTTTAAGCCCAAGGTGACAAAACCATTTGTTTTTACTGTCAAAGCACCTGAACAACTTTGTCAAGATACGCCTACTGAAGTTACACTGACCATTACAAATCCATCTGACTATACCTACGACTGGACTCCAAAAGACTGTGTAGCATCAGGAGGCAATAGTATCAACCCTAAAATAAAAATTTCAAAAGATAAGACGCTGACTGTCAAAGTTACCAACAAAGTAAGTGGTTGCAGCCAATCCATGAATGTCAATGTCAAAGCTGCTGCCAAAGTTGATGTAACGATAGATGCTATCCCTGATTTGACAATTTTTGAAGGAGAATCAGTAGATCTCCTGATCAAAAACCCTATCAATACAAACAAATATGTATGGAGCACAGGAAGCACAAATACAACTATCAAGGTCTCTCCGGTTTTGACCACCACATACTCAGCAACTGTCACTGACAGAAATGGATGCATTGGCGTAGATCAGGCGACTGTAACAGTGAGAAATGCAAAATGTGACGAAACGGACGTCTATCTTCCAAATGCTTTCTCTCCGAATAATGACGGTAACAATGATGTGTTCAGGCTTCGCAGCAATTTCATAGACGAAATGGAGCTTATTATTTATAACAGATGGGGCCAGGAGATCTTCAAGACCAAAGATGATCAGCAAGGCTGGGATGGCACCTTCAAAGGCGAAGAACTCCCTCCAGACGCTTATGCTTATTTTCTTAGAGTAATTTGTATCAACAAAGAAGTATACACTAAGAGAGGAAATGTAAATCTGCTCAGGTAGTAAAACTTTATCAACAATATTCGATCAGAAAGTCAACCATTCTGCCACTGACTTTCTGATCGTTTCATCTTCAATCAATTCAGGAGCATGATGAGGTTTTTTTCTAGCATCGATGATGAGGCTACCTTTACAGCCCCAATGTTTGTATCGGATAAAAGAATTGATACCGTATATATCATGCGATGGATTGGACCTTGTAAAAGTTACCCATACAAAATTATTGATATTGGCTGCAGTAAAATCAGAATCATCTGAAAGAATGATTAGTGGGAAGCCACCTAAGTCCTGATTTTCCAGAAAAGTACAAAGTGCTCCTATTTCTGATTCAGCCTGCGTCTGTGTTGTAAATGGCTGGATGGTCAAACCCAAAATGCCGGATTGGATCACTGATGCTGATTTTAATGAAGGAGCATGGAATCCTGATGGCAACTCAATGGCCAGATTTCTGATTTTTGGTCCGCGACATGCCATTACCACTTTTGAACCTCCATTCCAGGAGTCTCCAGAATAATCCAATGTATCAATTGTCGTTTTAGTTTGGAAATGTAAATCTCTTGCCCAATCCACTCTTTCAAGAAAATGATGAAAAAAATGTTCAAGGTGATGAGTATCCAGCTGTGGATCATCGCCATAAGCTGCAATAATTAGATATTTGGCGAGAGAAGTCTGTCCTGACCCCAAAATCCTATTGGCAATGGTAAGAATCTCTTCGGGTTTTTCATCTCTGAATGGCATGTATCTTTCCTTTCCAATAGCCAGCAGTAGCGGATGTACACCAGAAGCATCCACAGCATGCAACTCAGACAAACCAGGAAATTCCTGAGAAGTCAGATCTTCTACAAGTTTGTGAATCAGGTATCCAAAGCTGCTGTCTTCCTGTGGCGGCCTGCCTACTACAGTGAAGTGCCAGATCGGATTTTTTCTGTGGTATACCCTATCCACTTTCATCACCGGAAAGTCATGAGTAAGACTGTAATAACCTAAATGATCTCCAAATGGCCCTTCAGGTAGTTTAAAATTTTTCAAAATTGTGCCGGTTATGACAAAATCGGAATCGGTAGAAATAAAGTGCCCCTGATCATCAAAGGCGTATCTGAACCTCTTACCTCCTAACATGCCTGCAAAAGTCAATTCACTGATACCCTCAGGCATAGGCATGATGGCAGAAAATGCATGTGAAGGGAGACCGCCAACAAATACGGAAGCCTTAAATGGCTGGTCACTTTTGTTATACATCTCATGATGTATGCCGATCCCTCTATGCAATTGATAGTGAAGTCCGATTTGCTCATTTATTTTGTAGTCATTGCCTGATAGCTGAATTCTATACATACCCAGATTGGAGTGCATGGGATTTTTTGAACCGGGAGGAAGTGTAAAAACCTGAGGCAAAGTGACAAATGCTCCACCATCCATCGGCCAGGATTTGATCATTGGTAATTTGTCGATAGATGTTTGGCCGTACATCGCTGGTTTTGAAAAAAAAGCCTTCATAGGAAGTGCTGTAAAGGCTGTAATAGGTGTGGTCAAATATTTCAAAGGATTCCTCAATACAACTGAGGGATCGGCTTTGATTTGGATGACTTTTTTTACTTTGGGAATAGTTTTTCTGAACAGAAACTCTGTTCTGTCCACCGTACCATACAAATTGGACAAACCCTGAAAAGGGCTCCCTTTAATTTTTTCAAATAACAATGCAGGTCCTTGTTTGTCATAAGTTTGGCGGTGAATCTCTGCAATTTCCAGATCAGGATCAACTTCCTTCGTGATTCGTAGTATCATTCCTTTCTTTTCAAGGTCAGCGACTACTTCTCTCATGCTATTGTACATATGGGATCTTTTATTTTTTTTAAAAAAATGGTATTGTTATTCACCCCACCTGAAAGTGGAAATATCGATTCCTGCAAGGTCAAGAACTCTGTGCACAACTGTGTCTATAATGGCTTCCAAAGATGTCGGCTTACTATAAAAAGACGGAGTCGCAGGACAAATGATAGCTCCAGCTTCTGTAAGGTTCGTCATATTCCTGAGATGGATCAGATTGTAAGGCATTTCACGAGGTACGATGATCAATCTTCTTCTTTCTTTCAGCATAACATCAGCGGCTCTAGTGATCAGATCATTGGATATGCCCTGACTTACTCTGGCCAAAAGTCCCATAGAACATGGACAAATGATCATCGTATCATACCTGGCAGAACCTGAAGCAAATGGTGCAGAAAAGTCATTTTTGGTATAAAATTTAAATGGCCAATCGGATGCATTAAACGGGCTGATTTCGAGTTCCCAATTGGTGATGGCATTGTCAGACATCACTATACCAATGGTTATTTCATGATGATATGACGACAATATTTGCATCAACCTCTGAGCGTAAATAGCTCCGCTTGAACCGCCAATTGCCAAAACTATTTTTCTGCTCATTAATTAATCTTTTGTTTTTCAATATAAGTCTTTAAAACTTCCCCCACTACAAAAATACTCCCTCCAATAAAGATGGTGTCGCCCTTTTTCGCTTTTTTCTTTGCTGCTGCAAATGCTTTTCTTACAGAAATGTAAGAATTTCCTTTAAGCCCGGAGTATTTTGCCTGATTTTTCAATTCTACTGCATCTAGTCCTCTCGGGATGTTTGCTTTGGCAAAATAATAAATAGCGTGCTGAGGCATCATGCTAAGGATTTCAGAGATGTCTTTATCATTTACAAAGCCTATGATGATATGCAACCTGCCCTCTTTTAATTTTTTGAGTTCTTCAACCACGATAGAAATGCCACCTGTATTGTGCGCACTGTCTGCTATAACCAAAGGACTTTTCTCCAGAATTTGCCAACGACCCATATAGCCTGTCCTCTGGTGGATCTCAGTAAACCCATTGACCACCTTATCAAAATCCAAGGGAATATGTGTACTCAATTCTTTTAAAGCATATAGACCTGTTATGATATTTTTGCTTTGAAAAGGCCCGATCAAATCTGTTTTTAGATCTTTCAACCACAAATTTCCATCACTATAGACATCATACACCAGCTCTCCTTTGGATCCGGTCTTTTGACTGAGAGTCAGATGCTGATCTGCGTATCGTATATCTGCATGAAGTTCTTCTGCCTTTTTGTAAAATACATCACTCACTTCAGCCTGAGTTTCTCCTATCACTAGCGGAATAGTTTCCTTTATGATTCCTGCTTTTTCGGCGGCAATGAGTGACAATGTGTGACCTAACATGGATTGGTGATCGTAGCTGATATTGGTGATCACCGAAACCATGGGTGTGATGACATTGGTAGAATCCAGTCTTCCTCCCAGGCCTGTTTCAATGACTGCAAAATCTACTTTCATATCTGCAAAGTACCGGAATGCCAGAGCTACTGTCAACTCAAAAAATGATGGTTGAATTTTTTCAATTGCATCAATATTTGCGTTAATAAAACTTATAATGTATTTTTTTGAAATGTATAATCCATTGATCTTTATCCTTTCCCTGAAGTCCACATAATGGGGTGAAGTATAAACACCAATATTGTATCCCTGAGATTGCAATCCGGATGCTATAATATGTGTCGTTGTACCCTTTCCGTTAGTACCTGCGATGTGTACACATTTTAGCATAAGATGTGGATTACCACATGCTTCGCATAGTAAGATGGTATTGGTGAGGTCTTTTTTATAAGCTGCTGCACCAATTCTTTGAAACATTGGCAGCCGCTGGTACATAAAATCCAGGGTTTCTTTCCAGGTTTTTAATTTTTGCATATTGCAGCATTAACAATGGAATTTCACATTGGGTTTGATGAAAACAAGATATATTTTAAAAAATTGTCATAGCCACCAAATGCGATTATTGAGACATGTTAAGTACAATCTTCAGGAATGGACTTAAAAAGCATCTCAAGAGAGATAATCCATCACTATATTAGCTTCAAACCAAGACTGACATTCTTCCAGGCTGATCATACCTGAAGCTACATTTATGGTGAAGTTGTAAATTTCATCTAATTCTAAATTTTGTGAAATATTAAATCCATTTATTCTTAAAAAAACAATTGCAGCTTCTAAACCGGTACGTTTATTTCCATCCTGAAAAATATGATTGGCAATGATGTTGTACATATATAAGCCAGCTTTATCACTCAAATCAGGATATAATGGTTCTCCAAATAACTCAGCACTAACTATTTCCAATAAATAATCCAGATTGGATTCGTTTAAAAAATTGGCAGGTTCAATATAGTTTCCACCATGTGCTTTAACAGTTTTTTTATTAACAGTTACAATGAATTCTTTTGTTAGATATTTCATGCCAATTTTCTAAATACTTCATCATATCGTTCAAAGTCTTGTTCAATAAGTTTTTCAATATATTCCATTGAAATTTCATCATTGGGATTGGGCAAAAGCCTGTCAAAATTAGACTTTAATTCCTTATTGTGTTTGAGTATATCCATAACTAATTGATATTGTTGTTCCTTACTCAAAGTCCTGACATCGATAACACTGTCCATAGTGGTTTTAATTTATTTATAAGTAACGAAAATACCCTGTGAAAAGTTCCGTGACAATCCAACAGCTTTTATGACCGGAAACAATATAATCGGTAGATATTTTATACATTCTGAACTCAGAATTTACCTATCTTTGCCAATTAATTCACTTAAAGCCTGTCACAATGAAACTTCATTTAATATCCATCAGTTTGTTACTACTTACTATTACTTTTTCTTGCAAAAATAAAGATATGAACCAAAACGCATCAACTGCCGAAAACCCATTACTTTCATCATTTACAACACCATACGGCGTTCCGCCTTTTGACCTGATCAAAGATGAACATTACAAGCCTGCATTTGAAGCGGCAATGGCTATTCATAAATCAGAAATTGATTCTATTGCAAATATTACTGCTGCGCCGGATTTTAACAATACCATCGTAGCCCTCGATGGAGCCGGGTCAATGCTTTCAAGGATTTCCAATATATTTTTCAATATGACAGGTGCACATACCAATGATACTTTGGAGAAAATATCGGTTGAAATGGCCCCTGTTCTTGCTAAACATTATGATTATATAGCACTTCATCAAAAATTATTTGAAAGAGTAAAATCTGTATGGGACAACAAAGCTTCATTCCAACTCAATGAAGAGCAAAATGAACTACTCGAAAAAACCTATAAATCATTTATACGTAATGGGGCACTTCTCGGATCAAAAGAAAAAGAAGCAATTACAAAAATCAATGAAGAATTGTCGTCACTTACTGTAAAATTCGGACAAAACACACTTGCTGAAGTCAATGATTTTAAATTAGTGATCGATAAAAAAGAAGATTTGAAAGGACTTTCAGAAGACCTTATATCTGCTGCTGCAGATGCTGCGAAAGATCAGAATATGGAAGGTAAGTGGCTTTTCACCTTACATAACCCGAGTGTGATGCCTTTCCTTCAATATGCTGAAAACAGAGGTTTGCGTCAAAAAATATGGGACGCTATGCAGAAAAAAGGCAGTAACGGAAATAAAAATGATAACAATGAAATCATCAAAAAAATAGCCAGTCTCAGAGTACAAAGGGCGAATCTACTTGGTTATCCTACACATGCGCATTATGTACTCGAGGAGCAAATGGCAAAAAATCCTGACAACGTCAACAAACTTCTGAGTGACTTGTGGAAACCGGCCATTTCAAAAGCCCGAAATGAAGTAAAAGAAATTCAGGATTTTATCAAATCAGAAGGTGGTAATTTTACTGTAGAACCACAAGACTGGAGGTACTATGCCGAAAAAATCCGGCAACAAAAATATGCGCTGGACGAAAATGAAATCAAACAATATTTCAGTCTCGAAAATGTCCATCAGGGCGTATTTTCGACTGTCCAAAAGTTATTCGGCCTTACATTTAAGGAAAGAAAAGACCTGCCTACATATCATCCTGAAGCCACAGCATATGAAGTCAATGACGCCGATGGCTCATTTGTAGGCATACTTTACATGGATTTTCACCCGCGGGAAAGTAAACGTGGTGGTGCATGGATGACCTCATTCAGCGATCAGAAAATGAAAGACGGAAAAAGAGTCCCTCCTGTGATCTCAATAGTTTGCAATTTTACAAAACCAACTGGCGACACACCGGCATTGTTAACATTTGATGAAGTGTCCACATATTTTCATGAGTTCGGTCATGCTCTTCATGGATTGCTTTCCAATGTCAATTATACCTCTCTGGCGGGTACCAATGTACCTACTGATTTTGTAGAACTCCCATCTCAAATTATGGAAAACTGGGCATTAGAACCGGAAGTATTGAAGAGTTTTGCAAAACACTACAAAACAGGTGAAGTGATTCCAGATGCATTGATCCAAAAAATAAAGACTTCCGGCACCTATGGTCAGGGATTTGCTACTACTGAATACCTTTCAGCATCTATGCTGGACATGGATTACCATACTCAAAAGCAGATAATGGAAATGAACGCCACAGATTTTGAAAAGAAAAGTATGGATTCCAAAGGGCTCATCAGTGAAATCATACCAAGATATCGCAGCACCTATTTCAATCATATTTTTTCAGGCGGCTATTCTTCAGGATATTACAGCTACATATGGTCTGAAGTTTTGGATTCTGATGCTTTTGAGTCATTCAAATCCAAGGGACTGTTTGACAAGGAGACGGCCATGTCTTTCAGAAAAAACATCCTGGAAAAAGGAGGTACCGCCGATGCTATGGAACTGTACAAAAGATTTAAAGGCGCTGAGCCTAAGATCGATCCATTGCTGAAAAAGAGAGGGTTGAATTAAGGAGATCAATAACTATTTTGATTCCAACCAAGGAAGATTGAAAATGGCCATATTTGCACCCACATACTGGCCATTTTCGATTTTTTCATACAGCAGATAGATCAATCCTTCTGTCGGGGTACCCGGTCGACCTGCATACAGAGATGAATAGGCAAAACCTCCTGAATCGATTACTTTTTTTACAGGCCATGATTTTGCTCCATCTCTACTCAGCCATACAGCCCCGTTTCTGCGGTCGCCCCATCTGTTTTCAAAAGCCAGATCTTTTTGATCAGCAGTTTTAGGTATGTCTATGTTGCTGAAAACCAAAACATCACCATCTACTGTTGAGATTCTGGTCAACCCACCCATGAGGCCATAATCACTATATTGATTGCCATCAGGGAGTACTTTGCTGACATTCATATTTTGCCAGGTGTGGCCGCCATCCTCACTCCATGCTTCATATCTCCATCGGGGATCAAGCCCATCCGTGGACTTATGTCTTCTGGAATTGTAGTACAATCTGCCATCAGACAATTGTTCTATACATGCTTCACCAGTACCCATCACCGGAAAAGGTTCACTGGTTTTCCAAGACTTACCACGATCATCGCTGTAGATGGCATTGGTGTAGTGCTGATCCCAGTAATTCACATCATTGCCTTGACCATAATACCTTGTGGGCCTGATCAGCCTGCCTTTGTGTTTTCCGAATTTAAGTATGATACCATGTTCATTCATGTGTAAAGATGGCATATTCCCTTTTGAATCTGGAGTAATACTCAAGGGTTCTTCTTTCCAGGTCTTACCATCATCCTTACTTCTGAACATCTTGCCAGGTGTTGGAGGGTGTTTGTCATCCATGAAAACCAAAATATCCCCGGACACTTCATCAGATATCACACCACCACCATGAAATCCCGGTTGATGTACTAATATGTTGTCACTCCATGTGATCCCACCGTTTTCACTCCTTTTCACTACAAAATTTTCTCTTCCAATGGTTGCGATCACTGTTCCTTTTTTTGACACTACCACATTTGGGAATCTTTCGCCTTTGAACAGCAAAGGGTGGATGATAAAAAATGGTTTGTGGGAATCAATCAGCAGTTTTTGATTATTGAAAGAACAGGAAATGTTCGTAATCAATATAAAAAGCAAAAGAGTATACCCAATTTCCCGAAAAGCAATCATAAATATAGAAAAGTATTATTGACCTTCAAATGATGCAAATGTAGTTAAAATTCTCATTGCCAATGCAGGACTTGAGTCCCCAGTTCTTAATTATTTTTGACATGATTTTGTCGACCAGTTTGTTTTGACAAAGAATTCAGAAATTTCTAAATAATCAATGTCTTTTAGTTAAAGTATTTTGATCTGTTTTTACCCATCCCTGCCTCGTCGTACCGTTGGGCAGGGAGGCTAAGTCCTTCCCCTGCCTTGCCGTCTGGCAGTCTTGAAAGGGAAAGGACTTCATAATGTGGTCTTATCTAAATGACATCGACATAAATTTTTAAAAAATAAAAGGACAGATCCATTAAATCTGCTCTTTTTGTTTTGTGATGGATGGCAAGATCACAATCAGATAAAAAAGTATACTCAAAATAAATTGGTTTGAGAAAAATGGATTAACCAACATCTTGATTTTTAGAATAATGAAGACATAATTTTTCTCAAAAAAAATTATCGTCTGTATAACATTTAAATGCTGGTTGTAGCACTCATCTAAGGTTTTAAAGCAATATCCAACATAAAAAATGAACAAAGAAAAAGATGGAAGGAAATGAAAATGTTGGGAGAAGTTCTCTTTACAACAAAGGACTATTAATTCAACAGAGTACCTGATTTTTTATAAAAAATCTGAAAGTTCTGATTAGTTTTTTTCGTCTGATAGAAAGTTGGTGGCTCATGAAACAAAAGAACTCAGTCAACTTAAAACTGACCCCAACAAGTAAAATAATGTAGTAAATGCTTCTAAAATGCCATCAGGACTTCTTATCTTTAGCCTTCAAAATGGACAAAAGGTTAAAGTTATAAAGAAGTAGTTGGAGTTACCGAGATATCAGATAAGTACAAACGAAGATCAAACAATTTTTTGGTTTACAAGTCATGGACCCAAAGGCAATATTGTTAAGGTTGTTATTTTCACACCTATGAATGAACCAGGAGTTTATAATCTTGCTTTAGGTGATTATAACCCCGAAACAGATAAAACTGATTTCGAAAATATTTCAAATAACAGTGATCGAGATAAAGTATTGGCTTCTGTCGTTGACACTGTATATGGATTTTTTGCCAATAAACCAGAAGTTGTACTTCATTTTAAAGGGAGTGACAATGCCAGAACTAGGCTTTACCAAATGGCAATTGCCGTATTTATTGAAGAATTATCCAAAGATTTTGATATATTTGGGAAACTCAATGGAAAAATCCTGCGTTTTACAATAGGTATCAATTATGATGCATTCTTAATACAATTAAAAAAATAATCATGAGAGTAGAAGATTTGACTAAAAGAGATTTAAAGAAAAATCCATTAATGGTTGTAGATAAGACTCTTGATAGATTTAAAAATGTGCCTATCCCACAGGACAAAATTGACTCAGCGAATTCAGCGATCGGAGCTTCAAATTTTTATGAAGTATTTCCACATTTAAAGAAAGAATTAATCACGAAGCCATGACCTGTCCAGTCTTTAGCGGGAACACAGGCTAACACGGACATCTCGCCCTATCGGGACGAGCCGTCGGGTAGCCAAGCCGTTAGGGGCAATAATAAGAAATATGAAATCATGAATGTATTCACAAACATAATTCAAGGGCCACTAAATATAGCCAAAAAGCCAGAGGACTTAATTGAACAAGACAAGTTGTTTGTTGAATTTGCTTCGCACCATTCAGTCCGGCTCGCAGCGAATACCGTATATAGCTGGTTGCTCAAGCATAGCTTTACGCGGTACCGCAAAAAATATAACTCAACAGAAAATAAAATTTGCCGCTTGGAGCCAAATGATAAAACTTTAAACATACTCTTCACACCTCCTAAGGGCGCTTAGTATTTAAAATGCGCATAAAGTTTTCATGATGGGCGTCACTTACGGGTATGACAGATGATCCGATGATAATATTTTGGTTTCGTACTGAATCTATCATATCCAGATTGACGATAAATGATTTGTGTACTTTCATAAATTTTTTTTCCGGTAGTCGATCTTCAATACCTTTTAAAGTACTTTTTGTGATGATAGGTTTTGAAGAAACAGATGTATATATCTTGACGTAATCTTTCATGCTTTCTACGTAGCTGATAGTACTGACAATAACTTTTACTAATGCATATTCACTGTTCACAAAGATAACGTCATCATCTGCGGGTAGGCCTTTTGTTTGGTTCTCCTGTATCAAAGCCACATTTTTCTGTTTCTCTTCAAGGGCCTTATAGCAAGCTTTTGTAAATCTTTCCTGACTAACCGGCTTCAACAGGTAGTCAACCACGTCGAGGTCATAACTTTCCACTGCATAATTGGCATAAGCTGTGACAAATATGACCATCGGTCTATACCTCAAGCCCTGTAAAAATGTAGTACCCAGCATACCAGGCATCTGGATATCCAGAAACATAAGGTCTACATCTTTTTCCTGTAGTACCTGCATGGCTTCAAATGGATTTTTGCAAGTGGCTGTGAGCTCCAGAAATGGCAAATGGCTGATATTATCTTCAAGAAGTTTTCTTGCAAGGCTTTCGTCGTCAACTATGATACACTTAAGCTTCAAGGTTTATCACTTTAAAGAAAGTTTCAATAATACATCAAAGTCGCCTCCATGGGAAGATGTGGTCAATTGGTGCGTTTGCGGATAAATCAGGGTAAGCCGGCGCTCTACATTCTTAAGACCTATGCCGGTACTTGTATCCTTTTCACTGGCAGTTTCAGGCGTGATTTTATTTCTGACTGAAAATTCGAGATCAGCATCCTTGATTTTTACAAAAACTGAAATAGAAGGATCTTGTATCAATCCGACACCATGTTTAAAAGCATTTTCAACAAATGGAATCAAAAGCATTGGCTCAATAATTAAATTTTTAGGATCACCTTCCACCTTATATTCAATAAGCACATCCTCATCGAAACGGATTTTTTGCAAATCTATATAATTATTCAGATAGGACAATTCTTTTTCTAATGTAATACGTTCATTGCCTGTCTCATAGAGCATGTATCTCATGAGTTCTGAAAGCTTTAATGTCACAGCTTCGGCAAGTTGAGTATTGGACCTGATCAGAAAAATGATACTATTCAGCACATTAAAAATAAAATGCGGACTGATCTGAGACCTTAAAAAGGAAAGTTCTGACTGAAGTTTTTCCTTTTCTTTCTCTTCCTTAATCCTTGACTGCTGAGCAAAATCGTTGAGCAAACCATAACCGGTACTTATTGCTGCTACAAGTATGATAGCTATGATACCTTTATAAGATTTATACCCTCGTTTCATCTCTACCCCAAGCATATCATTGACTGTGTGGAAAATGAAGCTATGCACAAAACTTATCAGAACAATGGCAGCAATCAGGGACCAAAAATAATAATTGACCCCTTTTTTATGAAGTACATTGGGTATAAGCCATTCTGTATTAAAAACAAACAATGGCAAATGTGTAAAAATGATCAAAGAAGCAATGAGTACAAACCTGTTGTTGAAATCAGCGTCATTGACATTGGATAAAGTCAGATATAACCATAATCCCCACAAACTGATGTGGAAGAATATTTTTTTTTGAATATCGGACAGACTTATCTTCATCTTGTATTTTAGTTCATGAGATCATTCAAATCATTAATATTCTTCATCATTCTGATCCTGTCTTTCACCTCTTTTTCCTGACCTCTTGAATAACGATCCGTCTGCTTTTCCAAAAGGCACCTGTACGGTCAACCTGAAAAATCTGGTCTCTCTTCTTCTCATAGACTCCTGAATATATGTCGGCTGGTCGTAGATTGTTATATCCCTTCTGCTATTAAATACATCGCTCACATTGAATGTCACACTTGTACCATTTTTAAACAAGGTTTTCTTTAAAGCAAAATCCGCAAATGCGATACCCTGCCGCTCGCCTTGTGGAATTGGTCTGTTACCATCATAACCTCCATTGATCTGTATAGAAAAATTGGCTGGTAGTTTATAATTTACGGTGGCTTTGGCATTTCCTGTAAATCCTGAATTTGTAAATGTGTCCACAGCAACATTAAATCTGAAAAAATTACCATTGAGCATCACCTCCAGCTTTTTGCCAAATGCAAGTCTTAAAGTATTGTCCAATCCATAAGTGATTTCGTGTTCACCATTGACAAATGTCGTCACCAGAATAGTCGGATCAGTCGGAGATGGCAGGATCAGGGGCTTCAGCGTATTGGTTTCGTTGCTGAAATAAAATGTAGAAAGCCAGTTGTTTTGACCAAACTTTTTATTAAAGTTCAATTCTGCAAGATTGATAAATTCTGGTTGCAGATTTGGATTACCTATAGTGATATTTTGCCTGTCAGCAGACATCACGCCAGGCATCAGCATCCTGTGGTTGGGACGTTGTATTTTTCTGCTGAAATTCAAGCCTATCTCAGTATTTGTGTCTATTTGCTTTGTGATATACAAAGATGGAAACAAAGATCTAAGTATATCTGAAGCATTACCTTTAGGATAGGTATAGCCAAAATCCCCAAAACCTTCAAGCAGTGACTTTCCGTTCATATCAGAATATTCAAATCTCAAACCAGCCTGGTACAAAATGTTATATTTCATCTTGCCTGAATAAGTTACATATGCTGCATGAATATTTTCATCTATGATGGTATTTTGAGAAAACTGTTTTTGTAGTATATATTCGTTGGTGGTGTTGTCCAACTGATTGAAAAAATAAACCTGATCTCTTGAGCTGACAAAACTTCTGATTCCCATTTCAATTCTCGAACTATCGCTCAAAGGATTGACATAATCCAATTGCACAACCCCTTGTTTATTATCATTATAACCATTAATGTCTACGTATTCAGGGAAATCAGGTAAAACGGTACTTTCGCCATTAAATGCTGATGTCACCCAATCTCCGGTATTTGAACCATTACCCCAGGCATAATTAGCCATTAGTGTAAGTGATTTATCCTTTTTTGTGTAGTTTTTACGCCATTGTGTTTCTACGTTGTTTCTTTGAAAATCAAAATTAGATTTCTGCAATCTTGTGCCATATTCTTTCCTTTTTGACTCTGATGTTAAAAACTCATAATCCTGAGTTGTAGCATTATTAAACTCACCTTTGTTGATTGATCCGCTAATAGTCAAGGTATTTCTGTTATTAAGCTGGTAGTCAAAATTGACCCGACCTGTATGAAATTGATTTTTGGAGTCTATATTGCTGTATTGGTTAAAAAAATCAGTGATTTGTCTTTGGCCATTGAAATTTGTTCGGTTGAGAAAACCGGTATTTGGTACATTTGATGTATTATAACTATAGAATGATGACAGATTCCATTTACCTTCATTCGTATTTAGATTGGCAGAACCATTGTATCTGTCCTGATTGCCCACTCCCAAGCTTAAAGATCCGTTGTAACCTGCTTTTCTGTTTTTCTTAAGAATAATATTTACTATACCTCCTGTGGTTGCAGCCTCGTACTTTGCCGAAGGGTTGGATATAACCTCCACTGATTCTATCTGGTCAGCAGGAATCTGATTGAGAGACATGAGCGACGGCTTACCATCAACATAGATGGTTGTGTTTTTATCACGTAGTTTTGCACCTCCATCCATATCAACAGTAATAGATGGTACATTTTTAAGGATGTCTTCCGCAGTACCACCTGCTGCTGTGATATTTTTATCCACATTAAAGACCCTCTTTTCAAGGCTTATCATGGCAGCCACTTTATCAGCTTTTATTTCTACTTCAGAAAGCACCTGCGCATCGATTTCCATCACAAGATTACCAAGATCTATTTCTGTATTATTGGGTGGGGTCAGTCTCACTTTTTTGATGATGTCCTTATTGCCTACATAGTTGATTTTAACTGTCAGTGGGCCTAAAGGAAGCCCTTTGAAATTAAATTCTCCATTTTCCTCAGTAAGATTACCTTCGATCATTTTTTCTTCACCATTAGCTTCGGTTCGAACGATCACCACAGTTGCATAAGCCAGTGGATGTTTTCCTGTATTGTCGAGAACTTTACCAAATACCCTGCCTATTTTCATTTCGGTTCTATCTCCTGATGGTTTTTGAGCGGTCAAAGTTAATGTACCAAAGATCATCAGGACTAAATATACTAAATTTAAATTGTTTGATAATTTCATTGTTTAATTATGTGTTTACGAAACTTAGACAGATTATTAATAAATATGTTGTTTTAGTCCAAAGAAAAGTAGACGATTAAGACAATTTTGGCGATGAAAAATTTAGTTTAAGGATTAAATATGCCTGGCAACAGATACAATACAATCTAATTTTTTTTAATTTAGTCAATTGCGTCAATAATTCATTGTGCTAATACCTTTTACCATAATTCTTGCATTTAAAATGTAAAAATATCGCCACAATCTGAGTTGATTGCCCATACATAATGATGAATAAAAATCCACTATGATTCATATTTGATATCTTCATTGGTATTTTTGTGAGGTTAATTATACACACAACACAAACCGTAATTTCATATTGTAAAAAAAGTCCTACTTTTGCCGAAGAAATTAAATCAACGTGTCTAAAAGTAAAAGTGAGCAAATTTTTGAAGAAGAATTGTTTCCCCACATGGAAGCATTAAAGACTTTTGCATACCACCTTACTTACAATGAAGATGATGCTAATGATTTGGTACAGGAGACCTATCTAAAAGCACATAAATTTTTAGAAAATTATGATGCGGGAACTAATGCGAAGGCTTGGTTGTTTAAGATACTTAAGAATGCATATATAAACGAATACCGGAAAAAAATCAGGCAACCAATCAAGGTTGATATTGATGAAGTATCGGGTTACAAGGATAGTGAAGAAGGAAGTAAAGGTGCATATAATGATATACGCCAGGATATATTTGATAATTCAATGGGGGATGAGGTAACAATAGCGCTCAATGCGCTTCCTTATGAATTCAGGACAGTAATTCTTCTATGCGATATTGAACATTTTTCATACGAAGAAATTGCCAAAATCCTTGAACTGCCGATTGGGACTGTCAGATCAAGACTATTCAGAGCTCGGAATATGCTAAAAGAAATGCTCAAAAAATATGCACTCAGGATGGGTTATAAAGATATGAGAGGGCCTAAGAAACACGATATAAACGAAGAAGAGTAAATAAAGCCAGGCATTTTTACACGAAAACTTGCATCCTGAGTATTGTAAAATAATGAATTGTTAAAAATAAAAAAACATGAGAAGTTTTGACTCGGTAAAATCACTTCGCCAACAGATAAATTTATATCTTGACAATGAATTGTCAGCTGAAGATCAAAAAACTTTTATAACTCAGGTCGAGTCAGATCCTAAATCCACACGGATACTCAATAGTGAGAAGGATTTTAGAGAGTTTGTGCGCAATAATGTCAAAAGACCTTCAGTTACTCCTGATTTCATCAGAGATTTAAAAAACAGAATTCGTTAAGATACTATAATGGGTTTTTAAATTTTTACCTTTTGATATAAGAATGATCAAAATCGGTTTTCTGCCTACCATGTCAGTTTCTATTTCAATCTTTGTTTTGCTGATAGTGCTAAAGAATATTTTTGGGTAAATCCCAAAATTGCGCTTTAATAAAAATTCCTTTTGTATTGCCTCATTACATGCCTAATCAACAGGCAGTCATAAAGCGCGACAAAATGAAACACACAGCAATTGTATGAAAAAATGGGGTGTATTTCAAGTTTTTGCTACACATTAAAAATCATCATATTTTTATTGCGCGATTCGGGCAAGATGTCTATAAATACAGCATCGCGCAGTAGATCTTTTAAGAGGCAGACTCACATTACATTGAAATTAGAGTATGTTTAAATTTTTATTGCCTTAAAATCAATGTATTATGAACCTGGCTTCAAAACAATCGCCTTATTTAGTTCACTAAATGCGTTGATTATTTTATCGCCAGAACCATAATCTCTTGATTTACAACTAAGAAAAATTTTAAACATATTCTTAGGGAAGTACAATCTTTAGTTAATCCCATATATATATTAATGAGTTTCCTCATGCATTTTCCTGTATGAAAAATCCTTAGATAACCACCCAAATGATTTCAGAGCTTTTTCAATAAGTAAAAAAGAATCATGATGATCGGCAAGATTTGTAAAATAAACAATGGCCATCTCCTTTTCAGGTATTTCTATAACAATATTGCTGAAACCACATGTTGCACCTGAATGAAGAATAACTTTAGGAATATTATTCTTATCATGTTCATAAAACCATCCATAAGCGTAAGCATGTTGATCTGTGATAGTAGACGATGATGATTGGATCATTTTATTAAAGTCCATGCCTAGAATTCTCTTCCTTCCTAGATACCATTTACTATAGTCATTAAGTGAAGTATAAAGTCCTCCATCGCCCAATGTTGCACTGGTCAGGCTTTGATCTCTGAATACTATTTTTCCTTCCTTATCCCTGGCATATCCATAGACCCTGTTATTAATATTAGGGCCATACCAAACGGTATTTTTCATGCCCAATGGATTAAAAATATATTGCTTACAAAAATCGTGTAATGTCATATCAGAAGCCTTTTCTACTATCAATGCCAATATACAATAAGCTGTGTTTGAATACTTAAATTTTTCACCGGGAACAAAGTATGTTTTTTCGATTCCTTTTACCATATTTAATATGTCCAGGTCGGACAATTGAATTTTCATACTATCATCAATGAGCTCTTCATAATCCTTAATCCCTGAAGTGTGAGTCAACAAATGATGGACTGTAACCTTTTCCCCTACAGAAGGTGAAAACTCAGGAAAAAAATCTGAGAGTGGTTGTTGCAGATTCAATTTCTTTTGTTGTTCAAGTAAAAAAATAGCGCCCGCAGTAAATTGTTTGCTTACAGATGCCATCCGGTAATTACTCCTTTTGTCAGATTTTATCGATGATTCTTTTTTCAAATTTCCGACAGAATTTTGATAAATAATCTTTCCTTTACTGATAACCATCAGACTATATGATTGCCCTGTAGAATTGTGCTGTTCATTTAAAATTTTATCCAATCCGACATTTAAATTTTGACTGTTCACAGAAAGAGATAATATCGTAAATAAACCATATAATTGAGTTCTCATGTCATTCTAAAATTATTTAAAAAATCAAATATAAACGAACTTTAAATTTCAATAGTATTAACCTGAATTTAAAATAATAAATTCTCAATTAAATAACTAAAACTGCCACAAACAACAACCTGAAAATGTCACAGCATAAAGAATAATCATCAAAGTTAAAACAATTTTGTTGCAGAACTTTGTTATGTGTAATAAATATCTCCTAATCCTATTTTGTGCAAACTAAAAAATCGGCAATGAAAAACAAATCTTTAAGGTATTTTGCATTACAATTATTTATCATTTTATCTATCAACGTGCAGGGACAAAAAGAAATAAAAAATGACTCTCTACCCTTTCAGGATATCACCGATTACCCAAATTCATATTCAAGTGAAAATATAGTGGCCAGAATGATAGATGGACTTGGATTCAGGTTTTTTTGGGCAACTGAAGGACTTACAGATGCAGATTTATCTTTTCGCCCCAATCCTGATGCCAGATCTTCAGATGACACTATAGATCACATTTTGGGACTTTCTGGAATGATTATCAACACTATAAAAAACAAACCCAACTTGACATCAGGAGATGAAACGTCGCCAAAAACTTTTTCAGAGAAAAGGAAATCAGTTCTTATCAACTTATTTGAAGCGAGGCAACTACTTGCCACCTCAGTAAAAGTTGAAGACGTTAAAATTGTCTTTGTAAGAAATAATATCAGGACAGAATTGCCTGTCTGGAATCTGATCAACGGGCCTATTGCGGATGCCATCTGGCATACTGGCCAAATAGCATCATTTCGCCGAGCTTCCGGAAATCCATTCAGTGCCAAAGTGAACCTAATGATGGGAAAATTGAGATAAATTTGTGATAATTGATATGTTATTTTGTACAGTGTTTCAAGAACTTTATCGTATTTATAAAAATCTTTGAAAATAATGTCCATAGCCATCATAGAAGACGATCCCAATATCAGGAGTCTTATAAAAATAGTTCTTTCACCATTGAATGTACCGATCGACGAATACGATAATGGGTGGAAGGGACTAGATGCACTTGCTCAAAAAAAATATAGTTTACTCGTACTTGACCTGATGTTGCCCGGCGTCAATGGCGTGGAAATCTGTAGAAAAGTCAGACAGACCAATAATCAAATGCCTATACTAATGCTTACAGCAAAATCTGAGGAAGAAGATAAAATTGCAGGATTAGACATAGGCGCGGATGATTACCTGACAAAACCATTCAGCAATGGAGAATTACTCGCTAGGGTAAAAGCACTACTCAGAAGATCAGAAGCAAAATCTGTTTCCGATAAAAAGGAAAATCAAATCATCTCAATAGGTAGTTTGAAGCTGGATATTTCAAATCGGGTACTTATAAAAAACGATATTGAAATCAGCCTAACGGCCAAAGAGTTTGACCTTATTCATCTTTTTATGTCCAATGCCGGTAGGAATTTTACTAGAATGGAAGTTCTGGAAAGGGTTTGGGGAGAACATTTTGAAGGATTGGAGCATACGGTCAACTCCAACATCAACAGATTAAGAAGTAAAATAGAGGAAGATCCAGCAAAGCCAAATTATCTTGTGACAGTATGGGGATTGGGCTATAAATTCAATAAAAATCCTGAAACCTGATCATGATCAATTCTAATATCTGGAAAAACAAAAGGCTACGGCAAATCCTGCTTCTTGTAAGTGGTTCTATTGTTATTCTATGGATGATAATGGCTATCCTTTTTTACAACTTTACAGTATCAAAATATGAACGATCTACGCTTATGAGGCTAGCTGGCATTGCCAATTCTCTGGCATTACAAATAGATGGTGATGAGCACAAAAAACTTTTTCAAATCCATAAAGCGAAAGATGACATTTTAAATATCGAACAAGATGTATTGTACTTTAAATTGCACCGCCTTTTGAAATCCAATTTTATAGCCAATATGCTCAAAAGTCCAATATATACTATTTCATCTAATGGAAGTGATATGTTTTATGAGTTTGGCGTAACTTCTGATAGTGTTCCTTATTATCGGCATCCATATAAGTCATACCATCCTACACTCAATGAAAACTATAAAGTTGGCGGTATGATACCAGAGTATAAAGATGAGTTCGGTATGTGGTTATCGGCATTTGCTCCTATTAAAGACAGCCAAGGAAGTACTGTGGCAGTAGTCATGGTCGATGAAAAACTTGATATTTTTCTTGCGTCTGTAAGGTCAGAACTACTAAAAGCATTTTTTATATCCATTGCTGTCTTTAGTATCATGATCATATTGCTCCTTTGGCAAATGAGAAAGATACTCACAAGAGAACAAAAGGATAAAAACATCATCGAAGAATCAAGCACTGAAATCAACAGGATGAATAGAGAATTGTCAGTAGCCAATGCAAAACTAAGTAGTCTCGATCTATTCAGAAAGGAAATGATTTCCAATATTTCCCATGATCTGCGTACTCCAATGGCAAGTATTATAGGATTTTTGGATTTGGTAAGAAATCAGCAATCTGCCATATCTGATGAAGACAAAAGCAAATTTATCAATGTTGCCTATGCTGAAACTAAGAGACTCAACAACTTAATATCTGATCTTTTTGAGTTGAGTAAACTGGAATCAGGGCAAGTCAAAATCAATCCTGAAGCATTTAATATCTATGAACTGGTTTCAGATATTGTACAGAAATACCAAATGAAAATTAAATCAAAACATGTCGATTTGAACTTTGAAATTCATGAAAATCTTGGATTTGCTGTGGGTGATATCAAATATATTGACAGGGTATTTCAAAATCTCCTTGACAATGCTGTCAGGTATGTAAATGGAGGCGGATATATTAAAATATCAATTTTGGATGTTACAGACTACTTTAAGGTTAAGATTTGTAATTCCGGAGATTTGATACCTCAGGAAGACCTGGATGTTATTTTTGATCGATATTATACTAATGAAAAAACTGATCAAGCACGCACAGGACTAGGATTGGCCATTGCAAAAAGCATTTGCACTTTGCATGGCTGTACGATAAAAGCTGAATCCAATGAGTTTGTCAATTCATTTTGGTTTACAGTGCCGAAAGTTTGAGAATGAAAAGTTCATGAAGTGGAAAATTATTAACTCCAAAATGTGGCATTTGTCACTATAATATGTGAAGTTCTTTATTTAGTTAGTGTACTAGTTGTGAAAAATTTAATATATACATCCCTAATACATAAATCCGAATAGCCATAACGGTATTCTATTTTTAAAGCCAAGCGGCATTTCATCTATGGCTAAATAACTATTTTTTATGCCGGCTATTTGATGGAAACTTTTACTGGCCCCTCCTACTTCAAAAGTGTATGTATCATTTATCATAAAATCACCTTGCTGGGCCAGAGTTAATTGGTGTTTGATCCCCAATTGATTGGCAAAAAAGGTTTCTCTGAGTGTACCAATATTTACATTCGATTGAGTTAAAAAAAGCAAGTTTGTATTTTGTAAATATATTTTATCAGGTTTAGTCAGCTGGGTGTAAATCTTGCCATTCAATCTCACCAAAGTAAGCACTGATGCTTTTTGCAGCGAATTTAAGTAGTTGAGTAATGTTATCCTATCGGTTTCTAAAGCTTCCGCCAGTTTAGTAATATTGGGTTGATATGGTGCTTGGGTAGACAACAAATATATCAACTTTCTGATCTTAGGAATTTTAGTTAAATCTACACCTTCTATCAATGCCAAGTCTTGTTCCAATACTACATTCAAAACATTCCCTAATTTATGATGATAGTTTTTTATTCCTTCCAAATAAAAGGGAAAAAAACCATATTTAAGGTAGGTAGAAAAATGCTGTAATGGCTTAAAATGATCTAGTAATTGTGGAACGATAATTTCATGATCTGTGATGATATCAGCAAGTGAAAATATAGGTAAATTGAGTTTCAACTCAATATTCACATACTCCCTAAAGGATAAACCATGCAAGGTGTACACCACACTTCGTCTGCTCAAATCAGCATTTCCTTTTTGTATATCCAAAATAGAAGAGCCGGATGCAACCACTTTCAATTCTTTTATTTTATCACGAATGTTTTTTAGTTCCTGGCTCCAGTTCTGGTACTTATGTATTTCATCTACAAATAAATGCGTACCTCCTTTTTGAGCATGAGTTTTTGCAATGTCCAATAAACTAAGGTTAGCCAATGCCAGATCATCCATACTAAGGTATAATGCAGTAGAAGATGTCGCAAATTTTTCCTTAATATATTGTAGCATTAAGGTTGTTTTCCCTACACCCCGTGAACCCAGGATAAACAGTAAGGGCTCTTCCCAATCTATTTCATCCATAAAATCCCTTCTAAATCTTGGCTTTAATGCAGCTAATGTTTCTTTGTGTTCAATATAAATCTGATCCATTTTATAAAACATTTGATGCTGCAAAGGTACATTATTTGTTTATAGAAAACAACATTTAATAAATAAATATGTTAGTTGCAATAAACATATTCGTATAATAAATGTATATACTAAATTACATTTTATCGAATAGGAATACTTACAATCTTTTTAGAATAGCATTAATTGTAATAGTAAATAGATAATTGTGTATTAAGTAGAACGAGTTACAAATCGCATCAAAGTTTATCAAACTAAAAGCATGACGTGCACTGGCAGTGCATATAAAGGCAGTACAAATTGTTATTATCAGGCTTAGAAAAGACTGAAACTTGCGCCAGTATAGGGGTTTACGGTTCAAAAGGCTTGAGTTATTTTAAGTAGTTACCGAATTTTATAATCATCACTCCATAAAAGGAGTGAAAATCTTCTTGTCATATTTATAAAGTCCTGTAGCTCTTGTACCTATCCAATAGTTGCCTTTTCTATCTTCAAGTATACACCAAGTAGCACCATTTTTCAAATCATCTTTTTTTGATACATTTTGAAAATTTTTTCCGTTATACTTCCATACACCACCACCATTTACTTCTCGTTTTGATGCTTCACCTGTTTCAGTAGCAAACCAGATATCACCGTTAGTGTCTTGAATCATCTGAGATACCACACTGACATCAAATATACCTTTTTGCGCAATCTGTGTAAAGTTAGTTCCATCATATCGAAACACACCTCTATACCTTCTGCCAACCCAAATATAACCATCTTTATCTTCCAAAAGTCATCTAAACCAATCTTCATTATTGGGTTTGTAGTTTAAAAGTGTTTTGCCATTATAACAAAATATTCCATCAGTTCTTGTTGTAAACCATATATTTCCTTTTTTATCAGCAAGAAGGTTTAGCACAAGTTTAGGATCATAATTATTGGGATTTTCCACCTTCGGTTTGTCAATTAAACGAGTAAATAATTTGCCATCATAACAAAAAATACCATTTTCAGCAGCAAACCAAAAGATGCCACTTTGGTCTTCTACCATGTTGTTTAGAAATATATCAGAGGCTGGTTTTTGGCTAAAATGGTCGATATAATTTGTATTGGTAAGGGTGACATTAAATGGTTTGATTGTATTTCCATCATATATACATATTCCCTTATCCGTGCCTATCCATATATTACCTTTCCTATCTTCATACAATGAAAATACACCATCGCTGTTAAGGCCATCTTTTGTAGTCAGGTGGGTAAAAGATACCATCGTCAGTTGTAGCAAACCATAAGTTTCCATCCTTATCCATTATACTACAGTGTACATTATCAGCTGGATTTTTGTTTTTACTTTTGATTAGCTTCCATTCAGATTTAGAACTTTTTTTCAACAACTCTTTATTTAAGCTACGCGCATTTTGGGTATGACAGGATGAAATCGTCAATAATAAATAAAAAACAAAACTAAACTTCCACATAATTTAAAATTTTTACTCTGCAAAATTATCCTTTGTACTAAAAAAGAAATTATTTATATGGTAAATAATAGTAAAATAAAAGTAAATAACGTGAATTAGGGTTAAGAGAATTGAAGCAAATGTGGTTTATGCTCAAGTCTTTAGGAAAAAAATTAGGGTATTGAGTTAATATATTAAAGTAGTTTTATTAAAAGAAGGAGCGTTAGCTCTGATATCTTTGTAAAAAGAACTAATTAATTGGTAATAAGGGGTGTAGCCCTACATCTTTAATGATACTGAAATTGTTTTTAGATTACAGGGCTAACGCCCCTGATTTTATGTTTTGGGACTCTGATTACAAAGATCACAAAGCTACGCCCCTATTTATTTAAATCAGTAAAAAAGTACGATAAAATACCTTATCCCGAATTCACGATAAATAATGGCAAAAGTAAATTTTATTTTAATTTTTAAATAAGTTATTTAGGGTCTGCTGAAAAAGTAGCATCACTCAATTTTTATAAAGCTATTGGTGTGGTTAATTGTTCAAAAAACAAGCGATAGTGAACATGAACGTAGTGTAGTGCAAAGCACCAAAGGCGGGTAAGCCTTTGACGGAGTGAACCGCTAGCGGATGGGCAGAAAAAGTGCGTCTATTGCCAATGATAAATATTTGATGTAAAGGACAGATAATCAAGGCAATAGAAAAAGCATTTTGACATGAGAGTGAACGTTGCACCGCAATCGCCTTTTTTTGAACTAGCGTTTTTTGGTTACTTTTTTCTGGGCAAGCATTCCAAAGGAATATGTGAGAGCAAAAGATGCAAAAAAGTGACTGCCGTCCGCATAGGACAATGTTAAATCAAAGTGCAAAGGTTTTACTCATTATACATCAAAAAACCTTGCACTTGTATAAAAATATAATTGAATAAAATATTGAATTTCAGCAACATATAATATATTCAGCAAACACTATTTAAAAAAAAGAGACACCCTGAACTCAATCAGAATGTCTCTTTTAAGATTTAAATAATTCCAAATATTATTTTGGCATCACTACTCCATCAATTACGTGGATCACACCATTTGTACCTTTAAGGTCAGTAGCCGTAACAAAAACAGAATTTCCTTTTTCATCTGTCAATTTTACTTTTCCTTTGTCCAATGAGCCTGTCAGTTTACCACCTTGAACAGTAGTCAATACAGCTTTTCCTTTTCCAGCTTTGATAGCAGACATCACAGCAGCAGCATCCACATTTCCACTTACTACGTGATATGTCAGAATTCCTGTCAGTGTTCCTTTGTTTTCTGGCTTCAGCAAAGACTCTACAGTTCCGGCTGGTAACTTTGCAAAAGCAGCATTACTGGGAGCAAATACTGTAAATGGCCCGGCACTTTTTAGTGTTCCAACCAAATCAGCCGCACCCACTGCTGCAACTAAAGTAGTATGATCTGCAGATCCTGCAGCGATGTCTACTATGTCTTTTCCCTGTCCAATAGCAAATGTTGATGCAACACTTACAAGTAATACAATCATTAATGATTTCATTTTTTGTTTAATATTTATGTTAATAATGCTCAACAAACGTGTGCATTGTTTTAATGTTTAGGTTTTATGATTTACTTAACACATAATAATAAATAGCATATATATTCTATTATATATGAATATATAAAATCATATTATATGATACTTTGGTTAAAATAAATTTAGTATGGAGCATATAGGAACATAAAAACTCTGTTTTGTAACTATTTGCTTTTGTGATACTTCTGTGATACTTCATCTCTAAAATTGTGATATTATTCAATCAGTCATTCAAATTTTTTAAAAATGAAATCTATTCTTAATATTACATTGGTATTTCTAAGCATTACAGGTGCTTTTGGCCAAGCATGGACCAAAGAAAAAGGAAAAAGCTTCCTAAAGCTTGACTTTACAACCATAACCGGCAATAAAGTATTCAACGACAAATCAGAGGTAGTCGATTTTCAGGATTTTAGCTTTAATACAGCAAGCCTTTATGGAGAGTATGGTATTACCAATAAGCTTACAGCTGTTGCTTACCTACCATTTTTACAAAGCAATACATTGAAAGCATCGGCATTAGGCCCTGAAGCTTCCAATTCCGGTTTTGGTGATGTAGATTTAGGGTTTAGATATTCCATTTCAAAAGAAAAATTTCCATTAGCTGTTACCTTAATTTTGGGAATACCTTCAGGAGATAATGACGACTCAAATCAGTTATATACCGGTGATGGCGAGTTCAACCAAATAATCACTCTTGGTTCTGGTGTGGGAAAAGGAAATTGGTGGTTGCAAGGAAGTGTGGGTTATAACAACAGAAGCAATGACTTTTCAGATGAGATGAGATTCAATGCTGAGTTTGGATATAAACTACTAAATAGTAAACTGTTAGCTATGCTGAAATTAGGTGTAGTGTCGCCATTGGACAACGGCAAAGCTCCTTTGACACGAACAGGCTTATTTTCGAATAATGTTGCTTACTTCTCTCCAGCAATAGAGTTGATGTATTACATAAAGCCAAAATTCGGAATAGCACTAAGAGGAGCAGGTGCCAGCCCAACGTCACGCAATATCCAGGCGACACCATCACTTTCTTTTGCCTTTTTTGGTGATTTTTGATTATATCGTGTGAGAGTAAATTGCCTTGTAAAAAATGTATAACTTAAAGCGAGATAATACTCCGATTTGGCTTGGAAAGTTAGTCAACTATGAATATTGGCCAACTTGGTTTTTCTATATTCCGATAGGGGTTTACGTACTTTATTTGATGGCAAAATCCCGTTCAATTGTTTACTTTACAAATGTCAATCCTTCAATAAAAGATAGTGGCATCTACAGATACAGTAAATTTGCAGTATTGGAGCATATCTCTGAAAAATACAAACCCAAAACCATATTAATAAAAAGCGGAGAAAAACCGGATATTTTAAAGAGTGAATTTACCTTTCCATTGATCGCAAAACCTGATATGGGTGAGCGTGGAAAAGGAGTCTCATTGATCTCAGATATGTTATCATTGAAAAAAAATTCTTAAAATATCCAACAGGATTTTATCATCCAGGAATATTGTGATTTCCCCAATGAGGCTGCCATATTTTATATAAGAAAACCATCCGAAGAAAAAGGTAAAATCACATCATTCACCACTAAAGAATTTCTTTGTGTAAACGGAGACGGACTTAGCACCATCAGACAGTTAATGTCAGCATCATTCAGAGATAAACTCCAAATATACAGACAGACTCCAGAATTTCTCAATACTATTCCTCGATTAGGTGAAGTCGTCAAAATAGAACCCATAGGAAATCATAACCGGGGTACCAGGTTTATCAATGCTAATCACTTGATTTCGGATGCGCTTACCGACATTTTTGATAAAATTTCTACATCTATCCCAGGTTTTTATTATGGGAGACACGATCTTAAATTTAAAAATTTACAGGATCTGGAATCAGGCAAAAACTTCAAAATTGTAGAGCTCAACGGCATCAATTCAGAACCGGTACATATCTATGATCAGCGTACCGGATTATGGAATGCCTACAAAGATTGTATTAAGCATTATAAAAGCATGTATGAAATTAGTCAGGAAAACTACGCGCTGGGACATAAAAGAAGTGGTGCTTTAACGTTTTGGAAAACTATTTTTAAAACCTAAATATCTAAAATGAGTTCCGTTATGAAGATCAAAAGTACAATAAAATAAGCATTTTTTGCGCCAAATCATAGCATCGCTATGGTGCGAAGTAAAAAATGAACGCAGTGCCTTATTTTGCAGTAATATTGATCTGGAATAGGAAATTCATTTCAGATTTTTAGGTAAAAAATAAATCGTATATAGATGGGGTGTGATACTTCTGTGATAATTGCATACCATATTTGTTATATTATTTAATATTAAAAAAGTTCTCATATGCAAAAGTTACTTTTATTATTTATAATTATAGTCAGCATAGGCTGTTCTAAAACCGAAGTAGAAACTGTAAATGAAGTGATAGACACTAACAATGCTAAAATACTTTATACAGGACAGTTCATGAATGGGAGTAGTTATAGTACGAAAGGGACACTTACGATCACCCAAAGTTCCGACGGCAAACGAATGGTCAACATGATGAATCTTATGTCTGACAACGGACCTGACTTGCGACTTTATTTGGCAGAAAATAAAGAAGCGTTAAATTTTAAAGAAATCGACCCGAAGTTCAAAAATGGTACTTACAGTATTGAAATACCGAATGACATAGATTTTGCAAAACACAAATTTATATTAGTTTGGTGTAAAAGATTTTCTGCCTTATTCGGTAGTGCTGAGCTCAGTAAATAGTACTTACCAAAAATTATTAAATAATATCGACTCATCCTTATGCTAACTTCAATCGCTTCAGACACCTTTATTCAGTTAAAATACATCATAGATCAACTGAGCAAAGAACAATTTTCAGAAAAGCTGGAATTGCTTAACAATAGTAGTATTGGCCAGCATGTAAGGCATGTTTTGGAGTTTTATATATGCTTATCACAAGGTATCAAAACCGGGTATGTAAATTATGACAATCGGGTAAGAAATCTTTCGTTGGAGACAGACCCCAATTATGCAATTGTGATTCTGGATGAATTATCTGTAGTTTTTTGTTGTGATGAAATAGAAGATACTGTTTTGACAAATTCCATTGAGTATAAAGGGGTAATTATAGAAGCAAACAGTTCAGTGAGCAGAGAATTAATTTATTTGATTGAACATAGTATACATCATTATGCTATTATAGGCATTGCATTGAGAAGCCATTTTATCCATGTATCTTTACCACACAATTTCGGCATAGCATATTCTACTGCCAAGCATAAGGAAAGTATGGAGCATAATTCCATTCACCATCATTAAAGTATTATTAAATGTGCTGTCTTACCATAGTAAAAACAAAGGATCACAAAGTTGTCATTACACACAACAGAGATGAGCAAATGTCAAGACAATTCTCTTCCAATCAGTTAGTGCCTGAAATAGTGAGTGGTAGGAAAGTATGGATGCCTAGAGACAAACAAACTTTGGGTACCTGGATAGCGACTGATGGAAAAATGGTTGGCGCCTTACTCAATGGTTACAAACTAAATCACGTTAAAAAAGATGCGTACAAGGCGAGTCGCGGAACTATCATTCCAACCCTTTTCAACTCTCATAATTCAGAAAAATTTATTAGTGAGTTTGATCCCGAAGGGTATGAACCATTTACTTTATTGATGGTGGACACAGAAAAATCCTTGATAGAATATGGGTGGGATGAAAAAAATGTTCATGTAAAGCATCTTGACTTCCTACAGCCATATATGTACTCTTCATCTACTTTGTACAATAGCGAAGTGAAATCTCAACGTGAAATGCTTTTCCACGATTGGATAATAAATGATTGTACCGAAAATGATCTTTGGTACCTTCATGCTCTAAAAGGGAATAATCACGGTCAATTTCTTAATGTCGATTATTCAGAAGAAATTAGTACCGTATCTATAAGTCAGATTATATTAGGAAACCGTCCTTTGTTTCACTATCATTCTTTAAACAATATTGTAAAGGAAACTATATATTTGTTGGAGTAAAAATTATTTAAGATGACACATTTTTTTAGAAGTTCAATTAGTTTAGCTTTTGTCACCTTTTCTCTTATATGTAGTTATGCTCAGAATGTAACAAAAAAAGTTATAGTTGAGCATTTTACAAATACGAGATGCAGTGTTTGTGCCAGTAGAAATCCAGGTTTTTATTCAGCATTAAATCAAAATCCTGAAGTAATCCACATTGCATATCATCCCAGTTCACCATATAGTACGTGTTTGTTTAGTATACAAAATAAAATTCAGAATGATGCCCGAACCAATTATTATGGCATCTATGGCGGCACACCAAGATTTATTATCAATGGCGAAGAAAAGACAGGAACAGAAGTACAATCTGCTACCATCTATAATGAATCCAAAAGTCAAACTACACCCGTAGAACTAAAAGTATCCGTGTCTAAGTTTGGGTCAGATCAAATAGAAGTCGCTTTTGATGTAAAGGCCATGACAAATAATACCGTTGGTACCGTCAACTACTTTGTTGCTTTGGTTGAAGATGTTGTTCTTTATGATGCGCCCAACGGAGAAAAAATTCATCATGATGTTTTCAGAAAATCATCATCCAGCAGTACAACCTTACCTTCTTTTATTGTCCCGGCTAATGCAGGAAATGTTTTAAACTTCAAAGATAAAATAAAAATAGAGCCATTTTGGGACCTTTCAAAAATTTATGCCATTGTAATACTCACAGATGCAAATAAAAAGGTAGTCCAAGTGGCTGAATCAGCTTTATTCAACCCAAATGTGTTATCTTCAGCTGATGATAAATTGGCAAAAGAAAACCTATTTAGCTTATCGCCAAACCCTGTTACTTTATCGTTAAACATCCAATATCATAATAACAAATCTGTAAAAAACATAGTTATATATGATACAATGGGACAAGAAATGTTAGCGACAAAGTCAAATCAGGAAAATGATATCATTGATGTAAGTAAATTGCCAAATGGGACCTATCTGCTTCAAGTAAAGTCAGACAACGCTACTGCTGTCCGAAAATTTATAAAAATATAAAATATGAAATGAGCATGAACCATCTTTGTGGTACACAAACCTTGATGATTATTTTCATGCGAAACGTAAGTTCGATAACACCAAAGATGGAGATAAGTTATCAATTCCATCTGACAATAAAAATCAAATAAAAATAAACAGATGAAAATTTTTATCCTTTTTTTAATCACTATTACAAGCTTTTATTCATCGTTTGCTCAACCAGACTATAAGTCTTGGGATACATTTTTAAAAAAATATGTATCCGCAGCAGGTGATGTAAATTATAAATCTATCAAGACCAATAAAAAAGAACTGGATGCCATCACTAAGGCTTTTTCGGAAGCTACAGTATCACCAAGTTGGAGCAAAAATGATCAGATGGCATTCTGGGTCAACGCTTACAATGCCTTTACCATAGATCTCATAGTCAATAATTATCTGGTGAAGAGCATACAAAATCTCGATGGTGGCAAGCCATGGGACGTCAAAAGGATAACTATCGGAGGTAAAAAATATTCATTGAACAACATAGAAAATGACATCATTCGTCCACAATTTAAAGATGCAAGGATTCACTTTGCTGTAAACTGTGCTGCAAAATCATGTCCACCACTTATGAATGCTGCATTTGTGGGAAAAACGCTGGAGAGCCAATTGGAAGCTGTGACAAAAAAATTTATTAATAACACAAAATATCAAACGATAACCCCAACAAAATTAACTTTATCGAAGATTTTTGATTGGTACGCTGTGGACTTTGGAGATATCAAGACCTTCATCAATAAATACAGTGCGAAAAAAGTAAACAATAATGCGGTTGTAATATTTAAAGAGTATGACTGGTCATTAAATGATAAAAAGTAAAAACAAAAAACATGATAAGATTTATTTCAATTATTTGGACAACAATAGTTTTTAGCGCGTGTGCACAGCAGAATAAAAAAGTGGCATCTTCATCAGCATCAAAAATGGATTATGAAAATATTACAATAGACACCACGTGGACAGAGAAGGTAGTAAAACCTGATGCCGAATGGAAAAAATCCCTCACGCCTAAGCAGTATTATATACTCAGGGAGCATGGTACCGAACGTCCTTTCAGCAGCGAACTATATGAAGTCAAAGAAGAAGGTACATATGTTTGTGCAGGTTGCAAAAATCCTTTATTTTCCTCCTCTACCAAATTTAATTCCGGTACGGGATGGCCATCCTACTTTCAACCGTATTATACAAGAAGTCTCAATGTAGGTACCGATAACAGTTACGGTATGGTAAGAGATGCCCTGACTTGCAAAAGGTGTGATGGTCATCTGGGACACGTCTTCAATGATGGCCCAAAACCTACCGGATTGCGATATTGTATAGATGGTGATGGGTTGTTGTTTGTTCCTAAAAATGCTAAGACAACAACTGCAGTTGCCACATTTGCCGGTGGTTGTTTCTGGTGTACCGAGACCATTTTCGAAAGCATCAAAGGAGTATCAGAAGTCATCTCCGGTTATTCAGGTGGCAAAGAAAAAAATCCGACATATGAATCTGTAGGTGCCGGCAGAACTAGCCACGCAGAAGCATTTCAGGTATATTATGATCCCAAAGTAATCTCTTACAAAGATTTAGTAAGGGTGTTTTTTGCATCTATAGATCCTACTATCGTCAATGGTCAGGGACCTGACAGAGGTGCCCAGTACCGAACTATAGCCTTTTACAGTAATGACACTGAAAAAGCCATCATCGAAGCTAAGATAGCAGAAATATCGAAGGAATATTCTAAGCCGATTGTGACCCAGGTAGTCCCATTTGAAAAATTTTTTGAGGCAGAAGAGTATCATCAGGATTTTGTCAAGCGCAATCCCAATCAGGGGTACGTGAGAGCTGAAAGTATACCCAGAAGAGAAAGGACATTGGCGAAGGTGAAGGATTTGGTGAAGGAGTGATAATACAAAAGTGTATTATTCCAAAGGATCTATTTTGAGTAATTGAATACCATTGATGGCTCGGTCCCAATTTATTAATAATTCTTGGGAATGAATGGATGCCCATTCAACCACCAATCCAAGTGCTCTACCAGGTAATTTACCTTCCATGACAGAATAATCATAAATATTAATGATTGCAGAATAATCGCCGTAAAAAGCATGAAAATGTGGTGGATTGTGATCATCATAATACATACAAATGATGATTCCAAAAAATTTACTGATTTGTGGCATATTTTACTCGGGAAAGTTGATCAAGATATTCCGTATAATTCAATTTCCTTAATTTTAAATAAAGATTGTCCGGACACAATTCGATTTCTTCATCCCAAGCAACCGATTTGTTTAGAATATTTATATATACTTTATTAAAAAAATCAGGTGATTCCCATTTTCGGAAAATTGGTTTTTCTTTGAGATAAGACAAATCTACAGCTCCTTCTATTCCATCACTGTAGGAAATGAAGATTTGGTATTGCCCGAGAGATTTAACTTCTAATGGTATTGGAAAGCTCACAATTTTATTATTTTAAACAAATTTAGTTCATAATAATCAATTTTCAAGTGATATAGGAAAGATATTTAATGAAAACTCACATAAACAACATAAAATGCACATCATCATCATAGGCAATGGTATAGCGGGTTCTACAGCAGCAAGATATATCAGAAAAAACAGTGATCATGAGATCACCATGATCTCAGGCGAAACGGAGTATCCATTTTCCCGTACAGCATTGATGTATGTCTATATGGGTCATATGAAATTTGAACATACAAAGTTATATGAAGATTGGTTTTGGGCAAAAAATCGGATTAATACTATAAAAGCTTGGGTAAAAAATATAAATACAGACGGTAAATCACTTTTGCTAGACAATGGTCAAAACTTAAAATACGACAAACTCATTATCGCTACCGGATCCAAATCCAATAAATTTGGATGGCCAGGACAAGATTTAAATGGCGTACAAGGTCTGTACCATATGCAAGATCTGGAAACCATGGAAGCGGCAACTCAGCAAGGCATTAAAAAAGCAGTCATCATCGGTGGTGGCTTGATAGGTATAGAAATGGCAGAGATGTTTCATAGTAGACATATACCTGTGACTATGCTGGTGAGAGAAGAGAGTTTTTGGAACATAGTCTTACCCAAAGAAGAATCAGAAATGATCAATCGCCATATCTTAGCCAATGGTATTGACCTTAGACTCAATGAAGAATTATTGGAAATAAAAGGCACTGACGGCAAGGTATCTTCTATCGTTTGTAAAAATTCGGGTGAAGAGCTTGCTTGTGAGTTTGTGGGATTGACAGTAGGAGTAAGTCCTAATATCGATTTTGTAAAGAATTCAGGTATATCAACAAATCGAGGAATCATTGCTGATGAATACTTAGAAACATCGGCAAAAGATGTATATGCGCTCGGAGATTGTGTAGAACTTTCCACTCCTAATCCTGGCAGAAGGTCTATTGAAGCTGTATGGTACACCGGTAGAATGATGGCCAAAACCGTTGCGCAGACTATATGTGGTGAGCCTACAAAATACAATCCTGGTATTTGGTTCAATTCCGCAAAGTTTTTTAATATCGAGTATCAGGTTTACGGAGATATACCTGCCAAAACACCTGAAAATATTACCAGTTTATATTGGCAACATCCTGGAGAGAATAAAGCGATACGAATCAATTTTGAAACATCAACAGGAGCTGTTACAGGTTTCAATCTTATGGGAATAAGATACCGTCACGCAGTCTGTGAAAAATGGATAGCCGACAAAACACATATAGAGACGGTCATAGAAAATCTTTCTTTAGCCAATTTTGATCCTGAGTTTTTTGATCAGTACGAAAATGCATTTTTGGTCATGTACAATCAGAAAACAGGTAAGTCATTGTCCTTAAAATCCAAAAGGAAA
The DNA here is from genome assembly GCA_016713025.1 of Saprospiraceae bacterium. NCBI lineage: Bacteria > Pseudomonadati > Bacteroidota > Saprospiria > Saprospirales > Saprospiraceae > Saprospiraceae bacterium. The sequence goes on from JADJPZ010000003.1 coordinate 387,692, forward strand.
TTGAGCATGGTGGAACAATTTTTGTTTGGGTGATTTTTTTAATCATAATTAAGAACTTAATCAACTTAACGTACGTTTTAAGTACTAAAATAAGTCATCATGGAAGTCATCAATTATTCAATCTTAAGAAATAATCTAAAAGAAGTACTTGATAAGGTATCTGAAGATCAGGAAACCTATATTGTTAATAGAGGTAGTTCCAATGCTGTTATAATATCGCTAGAAGAGTACAATAGTTGGAAGGAGACATTACGTTTAATGGAGACTGAATCCAATAGAAAAAGACTGAGTGAAGCAATAGAAATAGATTCTATTGTTGCAGAAGAAGTTGTTGAGTATAAGAAAAGAACAATAAAGGAAGAAAAAACCAATCCCATTGGATCAGGTAAAAAAAGCAAGGAGAATAAGAAGTTAACCGGTAAAGAATTCGTAGAAAAGTGGCGAGGAGTAATCAAGGGTGCTGATGATAGCAATCTTAGAGAATCTTATTTGAATAACAAGTACAAATAAGAAATTTCATGAATTATCTAATCGATACTAACATCATACTTGATATTGCTTTAGAACGGATGTTATTTATTGAAGATTCTGTCCAAATATTTTTAATAAAAGAGACAAATAATATAAACTTGTTCATATCTGCATCTTCAGTTACAGATGTTTATTTTATTATAAAAAAAATAAAGGGACATCAGATAGCTATTTCTTTTTTAAAAGATTTGTTTCAGGTTTGTTTTATTTCAAAAGTTGACGATAACAATATTTTTGAAGCAATAAATAGTGAAATTAAAGATTTTGAAGATGCTGTTCAAGTTTCTGTAGCTAAAAATTTCAATGCAAATGGCATTATCACTAGAAATTCGAAAGATTTCATAAAGAGTGGTATCACCATTTTTACACCAAAAGAATTTATATCTAAATATAAACATTAATGCAACCATACAAATCCATCTCCATAACAGCTCATCATCATACTGAAACTATAAAAGTAGGCCAGAAATTGGCTTTGTCTCTTGTTGGCATTGGCTTATTACTCCAAATGGTTTTTTGGTTGAGTTTTAAGTCTGATGATGCAGGATTATGGCTTTGGTCATCTTTAGGATTGGTTACTGTAGGATCGTTATGGTATACCGCTGAACAATATAAAAATACATTACCAGGTATCAAAAACAACCATAATTGGTTTGCATCACTGACATCTAGGGGAAACTTTGCTTGGATACTAGCTATTTTTTTGACAGGATTTTATGTGTTGCTTTATTGGTCTCCAACTCTATTAGGACTAGGAAGTGACGGTGCCGCAAATACTGGTTTAGTAGCCCTTTTTGATCCGCTAAGTATTTTTCTTAAAGGAAAACCAGCCAGCCAATGGTTTGTCTATGGTGCCATGTATACCATGACCATTTTATTGATGGGCGTCAAGTTTATTTATAAATATAGTCACAGCAAATATCAAGTATATCGGACGATGTCTATCATGTTTTTTCAGACAGCGATCGCTTTTATCTTACCTGAGATCATGCAAAGTCTCAATAAACCATACTTTGATTTAAAAAATATATGGCCGCTCAATTATTACTTCTTTTTTGACTGGAATATTGATGCTATGTTGGCAGCAGGTACACTCGGTTACTTTATGTTGTTTTGGGGCATTCTTTCCTTTTTGGTGATTACGCCAGTACTGACCTATTTTTTCGGCAAAAGATGGTATTGTTCATGGGTTTGTGGCTGTGGTGGACTGGCTGAGACCGCAGGCGATCCATTCAGACATTTGTCAGATAAGTCTCTCAAAGCATGGAAGATAGAGCGATGGATGATACATAGCGTACTGATTTTTGTGACGATGATGACGGTTGCTGTATTGGTTACAAGATTTACTGGTTTTAGAAATATTTTTATCATCGATAGCGGCACCTTGAGCAGTTGGTATGGATTTTTTATTGGCGCTGCATTTTCAGGGGTGGTAGGTGTAGGTTTTTATCCACTATTGGGCAGTAGAGTATGGTGTAGATTTGGCTGTCCTATGGCTGCATATCTCGGTATTTTACAGCGATTTACCATCAAATTGCCTTGGAATAAAGAAGCCAAACGCATGTCACAATTCCGCATCTCCACCAATGGTAGTCAATGCATCTCATGTGGCAATTGCTCGACTTACTGCGAGATGGGTATCGATGTCAAATCCTATGCGCAACGTCAGGAAGATATCGTGCGGGCTTCGTGTGTAGGTTGTGGCATATGCAGTGCGGTATGTCCGAGAGGTGTGTTGAGGTTGGAGAGTTTGTAGGATTTCTATATTAAAACATTAAGCCGTTTTTTTTTAGTTATTATGTACTGCAAGATTGGCAACCAATAAAGGTGCTAGATGCTTTAATTTCACAGTTAAAAATTTTGCATTATATTTGCAGTTAAATATAAAAAATATAGAATGGATAATTTGTATTTACAATCGATTTATGTTTATACTAATTATGTTGACAGGCACTTTAGTATTGATATTTTTCCTAGTAAAAATATTGAGTTTAAACATTTATTGTTAACCGGAAAAAATGGAAGTGGCAAATCAACAATTTTAAAATGTATCTATAAAGAATTACTAAACCTAAAGTCGGGACTAAAATCATCTTCGGTATATTTTAAACAACCCAAAGAAAAAGCACCAAAATCTGAGATTCAATCTTTAATTGATAAGATGGGGTACAAACATCCAAAAGTAGAGCTATCATTTAATATTGATGAAGAAAAGATAAATGATAAAACTGAAAACCTTGTTGTTTACATCCCTTCGCAAAGGAGGTTTAATTCAGACAAAGCCGATGCCAATAAGAAAATGTCTTTTCTCGATATGCTCCAAGATCAGCAAAAATACATTACCCAATTAAATACCAATAATAAAAATGTAATTTCAAAAAGGGCCCTAATCAATAATTTATTAAATAATAATAAATCTGCTTTCTTACAAATTGAAAACTACCAAAAGTCAAAAGATAAGATATTAAATGAAGATCCAAACCCTGAACAAAAAATTCAATCAATCCTTTTAAATATTAGTAATTTCAAAGCTCAGATTGATAATAATCTTAACCAAATTGAAAAATTAAATACAGAGGTATTAAACTTTGAATCTAACTTTACCACCAATGAGCCAAATATTTCGGTAAGTAAATTTTTCCAACAGTTTTTGGTTCAAAAGAAAAGAGAACAAGCATATGCTATAGCTGATGGAGATCAAAAACTAGCAAATATTCACACCAATTGGTTTCAAAAATTTGATAAACTTATTCAAAATTTATTCGAAACTCCTGACATTAAACTGAGACATGAATTAAAAACATCATCATTCTACTTCGAAATGGGAAAAGGAAGGACTTTTGGTTTTAATCAATTGGCAGATGGATACGGAAGTGTTATTTTTATATTAGCGGAGATAATCCTTCAACAAGAAGCCTACAAAGATACCAATGGATTAAACGAAGATCCTGCAGGAATAGTATTAATCGATGAATTAGAGGCTCATCTTCATATAAGTTTACAAGAAAAGATCTTACCTTCATTGGTTGAAATTTTTCCTAAGCTACAATTTATAGTTTGCACCCACTCTCCACAAATACTTACAAGTGTAGAGAATGCCAATATTTACGACCTTTCAAGTCATGAGTTGGTAACTGAAGACCTTGGTGGTATATCTTATGACGTCATTTCTAAAGAACATTTTGGGCTTAGTTCAGAATATTCCTTGAGAGCTACAAAGTTGTTAGACAAGGCCAAATCACTTTTGAAGAAAAAAGATCTAAACGATAATCAGAAAAAGCAACTTAAAGAAGTGTATGAAGAGTTAAATATCTTATCTCCGGAATTAGGATATGAAATCTATTTGCACTTAAATAAAGCTACAAAATCTGTTCAAGAAGTATGATAAATGCTGATAGAACTAGTGCGAGGGAGCCAAACATTTCAAATGACTATAGAACGATAGAAATCTTAGATGCATTAGGTATAGTTTTTCGCAACAAATGTTATTTATGTGAGAAAAAAGATACCCATCCGGGCGTGTTTGATGTTGAACATTTTGAAACTCAAAATGAAGCTGGCAACAAAAGGTACAACTGGACTAATTTATTTTTAGCTTGCCATATCTGCAATGGTATCAAGCCACGAAAAACACCAACTGATGGATATTTAGATGTTTGTAATCCAGATCATGATGTAGAGTCTTTTATTAGTTATGGATTTGATCCTTTAGAGTATGATACACCTATATTTTCTGCAATTGAGCAATCTAAAAAGACTCAAAATACAGTACATCTCCTTAAAAGATTACATTTTGGCCATGATAAAAAAACTAAATATCGCACAGCATCATTGAGAGATGCTATAAAAAGGCAAGCACAATCTGTAATTTCAAATATCGCTAAATATAAAAGAGCTGAAGAAATACAAGATCAAAAAACTTTAAATAAAGAAAAAGTTAAATTAATAAAATATTTCAGCAAAGGAAGTCCATTTACAATGTTGATTCGAAGTTTTGGGATAGAGTATAATTTGCATTTTTTATTTGATTCATGATAACTAATTACTCAGAATATGTTTAAAATTCCATAATTTGACTACAAGCGACAAATTATATTTTATTCTCAATATCAAGATGTTGGTGACACCATTTTTCACAAACCAATATGTATTTTTTTCTTTTTACTATACAAAGAGACCTTTATTCTGTTGCATCTTTCAGAATAAAGGTCTCTATATTTTCTACGCACTTTATGATACTCTTCAGGATAGATCCCTGATGATAACTCGTAGGAACACTATTGTGTGTTCAGCAACTTTATGGTCTTTGAATCCTTGGATGTACTCAATGTCATAAGTAAAACCCCGGTTCTATTATTGATTTGATTTCGGGTTAGAATCACTTCATTTTCACCGCTCTTCGCATCTATCCTTGCTGTGTAAACCAATTTTCCGTCAACATCATGAATCGCCATTTGCACCATTTCATCTTTGCTGATATAGTATTTAACAGAGGTACTTTCTGCAAATGGATTCGGATTATTTTGATAGACTACAAAGTCGTCAGATCTTACTGATTCTAAGGTATTCTTATATCTCAGCTGAATAGGTTTGGACTCCATCGTTCCGTCCACTACTTCACTATTTGGATGTGATGGCGATAAAGTTACTGCTTTTGTGGAATGTACATCCTCCTTCACAGTAAGGGTCAAATCAAAGAGTACATCATCCTGCGATACTTGTATTTCTGCATGATTACTCCAACATATATTCAGAATCGTTTTATTTTTTGATTTTGAAATATGGTAGTTAGATGTATTCAACATTAATTTGTCTGAAATCAACTGGATGTTTTCAGATGTGCCTGGAAGCTCGATACTGAGTTGCAATCCATTTAGCGATTTTATTTCTCCTGCTTTGAAAGATACTTTGTTCTCCACATCTTTAAGTAGATTCATATTGGTGACATTCATATAAAGATGTTGATTCCTTTTCTGAAGACTGCCATCCTGCAATGATACCTGAGCATTCATGTTCATATCACCTATCTTGATTCCGGTAAAGTTGTATTCATACTTAGCATTAAGATGAGCTACAAATTCCACCTTTTCTTTCATCAAGTTATCTTTTTCATTGACAAAAATCCATGATCTGTTATTAGGTAATTGAGATGTGACACCAAGAATAAGTTTTCTTAATTCCACTAAATCAGAAGCGGTTATTTTTCCATCTCCATTTACATCAGCCGCCATCTGCATTTTTCTGTCATTTAAGTCATCAAGACCTAAAATGGATCTTTGAATCATCACTAAGTCGACTGTGGATATACCATTAAGAGGGTCGTCATATTTTTCCGGGTAAATCATGTATGGCATATTGTCCACCATGACATCATATCTGTAGTTACCCTGTACATCAGATTTGACAATTGTGGTGTCCTTATTAGTGAGATTTTCTATTATTTTTGTTACTACACCACTCATAGGTTTCCCACTTACTGATGTTATATTACCTTCCACCACTATGGCGTCGGCATTAGGGCATTTTCCTGAGTTGTCCTGAAGACGTATCCCAACATTACAGTAATCTGAGTTGCCGGCTTGATCCCACACATAGATGCTCAATCGGCGAAGACCCAAACTATCACATGTAAATTCAAGAGATGATGAATTTTCTGCAGGATCCCAGGTTTCTGTATTGCCATATGCATTGGTATAAGAATGTCTTATATTGAATCCTGAAGGAGGCCGTGTGGGGCTAAAAGTAAACCGCAGAGGTCCACTACAATTATCTGTAGCACCATGGTCATAATCTTTTGCCCAAATGCTTACTCTAAGATTACTTGGCATCAAAACCGTTGAAATTGCAGAGAGACAATATGGCGTCGGTTTCTTGACATCTACCAGCGTAATGGATTGGATGCAAGTGTCTTTATTGCCGCATTTATCTTCTACTATCCAAGTCAGTCTATGATTACCTATCGATAAATTCTGAGAAAAATTTTGAGATTCTACAAATGTACTTCCGTTGATCGAGTATCTGTATTTTAGTTTATCCGGAGCAGTACATGAGTCTGAGCCATTGCCCTTTATAGACACCTCTGCGCTACAACCTGTTTTTACCTCTACAATGGTATCCCTGCAGATAGCATGTGGTTTCTGAGTATCAATCACCTTGATCTCTTGCCGATGTCTGCGTGATGTGGAAGGTATAGCAATATTATGAGTACACCAATCAATGACGGTCCATGTTCTCACGATCTTAAAGCAGGCATCTTCTATATTTTCAAAAACTTCATCTTTGTACGTTGCGGCAACTTGAGCACAACCTATCTTGACCCACGTAGGATATCCTCCGGAAACAGGGTTTTCAGGTTTAAAGTCATTGGCACTATTACACTTATTTATCAACAGTTTATCTTCAGGAAATATCACTGTTGTAAGATCGAAAGGTGTGAGGTTTTTGACATAAATGGACTGAGGACATGAAGACACAACCCTATGTGTACCATTCTCTTTGACAGTCCAGGTCCTGGTGATAGTCCTTTCACCACATGTCCCATTAATGGTAACATCAGAATGATCAAGATAATAAACAGGACACCCTGCTACAAAGGTGGCAAATGAATTCAGTGCTGTTGGTGTTGTACCAGCCTCGCAATCTACGGTGACATCGCCGGGACAGGTAATGACAGGGAGAATTTTTTGTTGGATTTCTACGTCGGTCATGCAAGTATTAACATTTCCTGATGTATCAATGACTATCAACTCTACCATCTGTTGATTATTTATTTGGTCTGAACAACAAAAGTCAACAAATGTGTAATAACTATTTCCTTCGTAATTTGTGACAAAGACTGCATCAGATGGCACACCACAACTATTGTTCATTCTTCTGATTCCAAATTTTACTTCAGAGCAGTTGTCATGGCTTCCATCATCAATGGTCCTGGCAAAAAGTCTGGCTTTGCCATTACGATCAAGACTGATCACTGTATATGCATCACACACAGCTGTAGGTACTACATTGTCTTTTACTTCTACTTCTGTAAAACAGTAAGCCACATTGTCGCACGCATCTTTGACTGCATATCTCAGCCAGGTCCTACCCAATGGCAAGTCTTTTATTGTAAATGTGCTATCATTGGCCACTACATTATCAGATATATACGTACCGTTGGCCGGTGCAAGCCCATTGTTGTCTGCCAGGAGGTAAGCTACTGTCCATGTCGTGGAGTTACAGTCCATGATGCTTGTAGGTCTTGGTACATAAAAATCAGCACTACATTTTGACCTTTCTGTATATATGATGTAGGTATGAGTTGATCTGCAATCTACGATAGGCGCCTCTGTGTCTTTTACTTCTATTAATTGTGTATGCTGCATGCTTTCCCTGTTGCACCAATCCAATGCTGTCCAGGTCCTAATGATTTTGAAGCTATTGCCACAAAGCTTAATCTCGGTGTCACTAAATGTGACATTGATTTTGCAATAGGAATTTGACAATACTGTGTTGTTATTATTGGCAATGGCAATATTGTGTCCATCGATGGTGGGTACTCCGGTCTCACTGACATCAGGATAATTATTATTATTGGTATCCCAAACCGGATATGAAGGTGCAATACGACAGGTCAACGATCTGTTAGATGGCCATACTATCGCACCAATGTTTCTTTTTTGATACCACACATTAAATGTACATGGCCGGGATACATTCCCGTATTTGTCTTTTGCGATATAGGTCAATGTTCTTCTGGCTATAAAACCATCATTTCTTCCGCACTCCAGTTCTGTAAACACATCACTGACTTTTTCGATTTTGGCATCAGGGTCGCATGCATCCCCGAATACAGGGACTGGCGGATTGAAACCTGAATATGCACAACTCACGGTATAGTCGGCAGGACAGGTGATGACAGGTGGCAACTTATCTTCAATAAAGGCTTTGCCCCAACAAGAATTACCATTAGTAGTATTGATAGCTTGAACAGTCAATTCCTGACCTACATAATTACTGCCAATAGGGTTGACGATGACTTTTCCATCTTTATCCGTGATCTTCAATATATATCGAGGGTCATCATACTCGCAGGCCAAAACCATAAATGGCTCCAATGTCACCTTACAATCACTGTCCAAGCTCACATTGATTTTTTCATTACAGACTTCTTCGCATTCTCCTTCGAGAATGATAGCTGCTGCTACAGACGACTGAAGACAAGCATTAGCGACATCGGCTCCGTGCTTGATATTGGCTCGATATTGAGTCCTGTGAAGTGCATTGGTCACCTCATCAAAACAAAGGCTTGATGTGGTAGCACCTGCAATGTCTTCCCACGTACCATTGTTGTTTCGTTTTTGCCATTGGATGACAGGATTGGTAGAAAGGTTGGCATTTACCTGAACATCAAGACAAATATGATCTGCACCGGCGGACACCGTGACATCAGAAGGCACCGAAGACAGCTGCGGTTGTGGCGTCAAATCCAAATAGACCGTGGATATGCCCAGACATTTTGTGGAATCATCCATTATTCTTGCAAAGAGTGCCAGGTTGGATCCTACATTTACCTCAAGTGATTTCACACTTGTATCTGATGAAGGGCACTCTTCTGTACATGTAATTTTGTCATTTCCAAGGCCATTATTTTCAGTACAGACGATGATCTTTTTAAACCGGCATGTTGATACAGGGCTTGATGCCGGCATCACTTTGACGGTATCTAAAGGATTGATTCCATATCGTGCATCTTCCCTAGACGAATGTACAGACAAGGCCACTACCTTAGGGTTGTCCGGTACAAAATTTTGCATAAAAGCCGGAGTATTGACCCTAAGTCCGTTTTGTGCAATTGCACCGCTCACACATTGAGTCATTATCTTGTTGACACCTGAGAGTTGACAGATAGACACATACTCATAATCAAATGTATCCTCATCATCAGGATTGTCTTTATCACATGGTGGGTCTGCAGGAACTAAATCCGGATTTCCATCCTCCTCCGGAAAATATTCGGGATTTGATTCGTCGCATATATCATGCTGTCTCTCATTCGGAGGATCGTTAGGCGGAAAACCAGGTGGAATACCGGGTGGGAGTTTATCTTCATCTATTGGATCTTCTTTAGTCCTTCCGTTTACCCTACTTTTTGCAGACGAGATCCACGCATTATTGCGCATGATCGGGTTGGAAGGATTGTCAGCTATCCGCAAAAACACCACTAAAGTATCTTTCTGTCCGGATGGCAAGGAAGGAATACGGGTGGTCAGTACACGTGCGTTGACTGAGTCCCACGTCGTAGGGTTTCCTGTCATGGATATCGTATTGGTAGCCAGTGTATAGCTAAGATTTTGATCTAAGCTGTCCCTGATTATCACATCGATGGCATCTACCTCTCCTTGATTAAATACTTCGATGTTGTACGCCACCAGATCTCCGGGGTAATACAACTGATTGGGGTTTTTCAGGGTTTTTCTGATGGCAAGATCGAAGCATGGACTTAATGTCACTATGACATCAGCACTTTTAGTACAATTATTATTATCAGTAACTAGTAAGCGAAGTGTTGCCACGCCTGGCGTCAAACACCATGCGTCAAAATCCTGAATGTTGTCGTCTGTTGTTCCTGTCAAAGCTGCAGGCAATGCACCTGTCGATCCACCATTTTGAAGCGTCCAGTTATATCTATATGGACCCGTCCCACCAGTTGGATTTGCTATGACTTGAGTAGTATGATCCAAACATACACTCACTGGACTTGCATTTGGAGATATACTTGTAGGCTGATTTACGGTGATTGAGCAAGTAGTAGTACAATTATTGGCATCTGTAACAGTAAGGCCATATGTACCTGCTGCAAGTCCATTGATCATGGATGATGTACTTGATACCGGACCTTCAGATGTACCATTGCTCCATGCATACCTGAATGGAGCTGTACCTCCTGACACTGTAGCAGTCACACTACCACTTTCGTTCTGGAAGCATGTTAGGTCTGTTTTATTAAGTGAACAGGATAATCTTTGGGGTTGGAATATAGTAAAATCACAACTATCTATACATCCATTTCCATCTTGTACATATACTTTATAATCTCTAGATAATACCAATGGATCATTTCCTACTCCAAGACCAGTAAACATAGAAGAAGTTTGCCAAGGTCCATTTTTGCTGCTAAGACTATATCTAAATGGTCCTGTAGCTGAAGGGCTTACACTAATATTTCTGGAAATATTCATATCACCAAAACATGATACTGTGACATCTCTAGGTGAGCACACAATTCCTATGGAAGGGAAAGATCTGATAACTACAGTATCATTTAATGTACACTGAAGACCACCTACCGTAAGTGGAGGAGTCGTCACTGCAATCAAAAAAGAATCTGCAGGTAGATTGGATTGTTCTCTTCCTATAAATATTTGACCTGTTCTTTTTCCTCTCCAAGTAAAGGTGTACCCAGTGTAATTGGTAACATTTTCGACAGATAGATTGACTCGAGCACTACTCACTCCGAAACAGGTGACATCTGAGAGTACTTCTGAATTTACTTTAGGGAGCTCGAAGACTTGAACTAAACCAGAATCTCTGTTGCTGCATAGATTGTTTTGTCTCACCTCTACAATATATCTTCCAGACAGATTTACTTCATCAATACTTATATTTGGTGTATTTCCTATGATTGATGCAACACCACCATTTGGCCTAAAAAACCATGTATACGTCAAAGATGCCGAACCATCAGTCGAGTTTGATGTTGAACTAAGATTTATACTTTCTTTTTCACATACTTGCTGATCAAAAGTATTGATACTCACTCTTGGGAAGTCTAAAATAGTAACTGTGGTTTGAGCTACTTTAGTACAGGTCAATCCTGAAGCATTGTTTTGGGTATACTGATAAAAATATGTGTAAGGCACATTTATATCCAAACCTGTACTGTCAATTATAAAGAATCTATTGGTACCTACATCTCTAAAACCTAATTGAGTTCCTGGCCCGGACAACATACCGCCTATAGGATTGGCTCTGAGTTCAAAGGTTGGAAAATTACCACAAATTGGAATTGTCGAAGGTCTGAACTGTGGATTAATAGCCTGAACATCAAAAAGAGCTTCATACTCTGTACTACCAACGGTATAATATATTGTATAATTACCACTACCATTGATCGGATTGAAGTAAAATTTGCCCAATGCATCTGGTCCCTGAATTCTTGCCGATTCGTCTCTACCATTCAAAGGACCAACTGAAGCATTTACTGCTCTGTAAGTTCCTCCAGTTGGAAATGGTAAGGATGATGTACACGATATGGGCATCAACTCTACAGGTGGACTATTATCACATGCTTCGGAAATTCTCAAACAAAATTCTGGGGCTAATGGATCTAAAAGAATACTACTTCGAGCTGACCCAGATGCAGAACTAACTAAAGCAAATATTTTGGTTTCCTTATCACTTATATATTCATCGATCCTTTGAATTTTTGAAGACATATTTGCATCAACATAAAATGCTACATCAAATATACTTCCATCCAATCCATCTCCATCCATATCACCAAATGCAATGTCTAAAGCTTTAGTAAGATCATAAGTATACTTCCCGTCTTCGATTTCATTTTCAGCTTGGATTGTCACATCATTGACTTTCCAATTTTTAGGTGCTGTTTTTTCAAATTTAATTTCCTTGGTGATGACGCATCCATTCTGATCCATCACATTCAACTTATGCATTGCATCCACTGAGCAAATGATATGACTTTTGTCTTCCCAGAGACCTAGTCCATTATCATCCCAATCATAAAGGTAAGATGCTTGACCACCTTTTACTTCCGCTTTTATACAATGAAAAACTTTATCATCTTCAACAAATGACAAAAATTTGGGCTCGATGCTAAGTGGTTTTGGCTCTTTGATATAAAAATTTTTGATTTCTTTGCATCCATTAGAATTTTCTACCGTAACATGGTAGTCACCAAAATGCATACCAGAAACAAAACTTTTCTTTTCTCCGGACTCCCATACCAGGTCCATGCCTGCCAGAGATTCAGGCATCAGCTTGGTCTCGCCATCAATCTTGCCGTGACAACTGATATCTTTAGTCAAGATTTCATATTTTGGCATCGTTCTTAGCTTTTGTGACACGGAAGAGTAGCACTTGCCTTTGTCACAGTGAAACTCTAATTGGTATATCGCATCTTTTACCGGAACAATACTGATAACATCACTGAAAAAACCTTCAGCATTAAAAACCACTTCTTTGTCCACTACTAACTTTCCATCTTCAAATACTTTGACCCATTTGACACCAGCTCCGGAAGCAATGGGTTTAGAATATATGTAATACCCTAATTCAGTCTCACTGGTCTGCCGGACACAATCTTCCGTAAGGAATTTCATTACAGGCTTGCAATCGCAAATTACTCCCTGGCCAAAACCAATGGAGCATATAAAAAAAACAATAAAAATAGTATAATAGAAATTGTTTTTGGGAGTAATTCTGAGGTTCATTATGACTGTATTTAGCTTTGGGAACATTCTACTTTGATAAAATAAACAAAATCTATGCCAAACATTAAAAAAAAAGAATATATCAAATATAACCAGATCAGTGTAAGTTACTCATAATTACTAGTTTTGAATTGAAATATTTTTGACACTTCGAATCATAATACATAGTTTTAAAACATTTTACACATCACTAAAATAATTAATGTGTATTATTTTATTAATATTAAGCGATAATGCATATTTGATTGATTATTAATTAAATACGAAGATTGCAATTTTACTATACAAATTGTCAAAAGATATACTTCAAGCTTGTATTTCACTTTTTTCGCGCAACTATTTAGGTCATTGCCCTGTAGGGGCAAAATATTAGTAACGACGGGTAAAGCCCGTCGTTAAAAGAATGGAACTCTTAGTTTTGGCGCTATTTTTGCCTGAAAGTTGCAAAAATCGTGACAAAAACTATTCATTTGACTAAGCACCTAAACAGTTACTTTTGTGTGTATAACAAACTGCACAAATACTTAAATTCCCTCGCTACCCTCATTCCCTAAAGAGCTTGTCAAGCTACGCATGAGACGACCCACGCCAATTCAACCACGTTTTTACCGTTTATTAAAAAGAACACTGAAAAAGTGCAATTTGTTATACACACTCAGTTGCTCTCTTCAGAACAATAATTTGCCAAAAACCGTTTAAGATTAAACAATTTGGTATTTATGATTTCAAAATTGAAGATTTTACACGTTCCAATGGTATTGATAGTCTGGATGTTTAGTATTAATACCGGCATTGGACAAAAAGATCATCTTATCGCCGGTAATGATGCGTTCAAAAAAGGATTGTATCCACAAGCCCTCGAAGCTTATAAAAAGACAGAAAATCTTGGGTATGTCGGTGCAGGTCTATATACCAACATGGCAAGGATTCACGCTCAATTAAAAAATGATGCACATGCTATACTTTATTATGAGAAAGCGTTGAAAATCACGCCAAACGACGAAGTACTTAAAACTGAATTAAGTAATATCATAAAACGCAATCCTGAACTTGATGAATTATCAGATGATTTTTTCTTAGTGAGGTGGTGGAGATTTTTTTCAGGATTATGGCTGCCTGATACCTGGGCCATCCTTTCATTTGTAATGCTTGCAGGAGCCGGATTGTTTATTTTATTGGACATCAAATTACCAATAATCCGTCAATACAGGAAATATATAGTAGCGGGTGCTTTTGCTTTTTTTATAATCTCAACATTCGCTGCTTACAGCAGATATAAAACAATGTTGGATAGTGGTCTATACATTATCATACTGCCTGATGCAAAACTGAAAGCAGGGCCTGATGACTTAAGCCCAGAAATATCACCACTACCACCGGGTACTAAGGTACGCAAAAAGGACAATTTAGGTCAATGGATGCTAGTGATTTCGCCATTTGGCGACACTGGTTGGATCAAGACTGAGACCATGGCACTTATATGACCTTCAAAGAAAATATTCATATATTGGACTCATAATTAGTATTTATTTAATGAAAAATAAATTAATCAGTCTTCTTACACTTCGTTTCAGGCAGGTTTTCAGACTACTGAGTACCGTGGGTTGGGGATTAGGATTGGTTTTTTTGTTTGTTGGTATTGGCATATTTTTTCCAGCTCTTAATAATATCCTAGGTTTCGATAGTTTATATTCAGTTATTTTTACCGGGGTATTAATATTCTCGTTGGATTACATCAGAAAAGACAAACTGTTTTTAATGTCTATTTTTCCGAATAGAAGGCATGTACAGTTGTTCGTAATGATTGAGTACTTCATTTTGACTTTGCCGATCTTAATTTTTCAAGGTTTTATCGGTCATTATACGCTCATTTTTTTTATCATTTCAACGTGTATATTGATCGGTATCATTTCACCTGCCATCAAGCCTAAAACTACAGGATCGAACAAAATAGCATTACATTTTATCAAGGTAAAGTATTTTGAATTTAAATTTCATGTGGAGTCAGGTGGTGTCCTTTGGATAATAATATGGTTATTAGGTTTTGTATCTTATTTTCATATAGGATTTTATATATTCTGGATATTTGTTATATCAATGATGCTGCCCGAGATGTTCAGACCATATGAGAGCAGAGAAATGCTATACTGGCGACAAGATTTTTTGCAAGACAAAGTGCTTTCATACATTTTTTTATTTCTTTTATTTGTAGGATTGCAGACATTGACCACATTAATATTTCATTTTGATACGATTTGGATTATATTGTATTGCATTATATGTCTTATGACGGCTATTTTGATGAACATATCAATAAAATATGCGGGTTATACACCTATACATTCTTCAGGATTTGGTCAGAATACCAGCGGACTGCTGACAATGCTGATGATCCTCCCGGGTGGTGTATTAATAACAATGGTGTACTGTATGATAAAGTATTTCAGAGCCAAATACAACCTGCAATCATTATATGCTTAAAATTAAAAATCTATCATTTGCCTTTGGCAAAAAAAGTATTTTCAACGATATCGGACTCTCTTTTGAGGAAGGTCAGATCACTGGAATTGTTGGAAAAAACGGAGTCGGAAAGACCACATTATTCCGTATCATGACAGGGATATATAATCAGCAAAGTGGGGAAATAAATCTAAGAGAGCAAAGATTAAAACCATCTGATATTTCATTTATGCCGACCGAACCATACTTTTATCCATACATGAAAGGTTGGGAATATCTTGAAATCGTAGCTTCAACCGATGTTGAAAAAATGAAATCCAGGCACTATGCCAGTTTTATGGATCTGCCACTTGATGAGCTTGTAGATAATTACTCCACCGGTATGAGAAAAAAACTGGCTTTTTCAGCCCTTTTTGCACTCCATAAGCCTGTAATCATCCTTGATGAACCTTACAACGGTGTAGATCTGGACGGAAATGAAATCATCAAACATATCATCAAATCTGATAAAAGCGAGAAAATTATAATTCTTTCTTCTCACATATTGTCTACCATCACAGATGTCAGTGAAAATATATATCACATCACAGAGTATTCAAATATAGATCACTACAGAAGTGATGAGTTTGGCCTACTACAGTCCGCATTACAAACAAATATGGCCAATAAACTTTCGCAATTAGATATACCCAACAGAAAATGATTTGCAAAATTTAAATCACAATTATTTGAAAATTAATAACTTGTGATTTAAATTTTTCGCACAATATTTTCTGTTTACTATAAAATAAATATGAAATGGAGTAAAATCTGATAGATATTTAGGTATGTTGGAGTTTTGATTTGTTGAGTGTATCACAAAATTGCACTTTAATCCTACTTTGTCAAATTATACGGACTTTACATTGATTGGAAACTGTTGGGTTAATTCAACAGTTGTGACAAAAGGAATTTTACAACGATTGAATGAAAAATGGGATACACCCGATTTGCTTAATCATTGATTTTTCTCAACCCAATTTGTTCTGAGTCTAAAATTTGAACTTAATTGAACCCTAAAGCATATTTGTAAATAGTTTTCAGTGTGATTACTGTAGTGGACTGAAAATATTTTCCAAAAAATATTAATCATAATGTATTGTAAATTAAATCATTATGATTGAATATTTTCACAATCAATTTTCTATTTGGTATAAAAAAGCCTGAATACAATCCACTTGCATTCAGGCTCGATTTATGATTTAAAGGTAAAATACTACATACTTACTCCTTTACTCCTTGTACTAAAAGTGAAATTTCATTTTTTAATACTTCGATGAAGCCCTTTTTGATTTTGAATATCTTCTTTTCGCCTTTATCATCCAGAATACGCACATCACCTTCCCCCAGTGCTGCCACAATCGGTGCGTGATTAGTCAGGATTTCAAACTGTCCGCTTATTCCGGGTACTTTCACAGAAGTTACCTTTCCTTTAAATATTTCCCTTTCGGGTGTTAAAACTAAAATATTCATAGATGGATTACTAATTGTTCAATAAAACTTATGCATTTGCTTCAGCATCTGCCAACATTTTTTCGCCTGCTGTCACCACATCTTCTATCTTCCCTTTGAGGTTGAATGCAGCTTCAGGATATTTGTCCAGCTCTCCATCCATGATCATATTGAATCCTTTGATAGTATCTTCAATCGGAACCAATACTCCCGGAATACCGGTAAACTGTTCTGCTACGTGGAATGGTTGTGACAAAAATCTTTGTACTTTTCTGGCTCTGTACACCACAAATTTATCTTCTTCAGAAAGTTCTTCCATACCCAGGATGGCTATGATATCCTGTAGTTCTGTATATCTCTGAAGTAACATTTTTACTCGCTGTGCGCAGTTGTAATGCTCATCACCGATGATAGCGGGATCAAGAATTCTTGATGTCGAGTCCAATGGATCTACCGCAGGATAAATACCCAAAGAAGCTATCTTTCTGCTCAGTACTGTGGTGGCATCAAGGTGTGCAAATGTAGTCGCCGGAGCAGGGTCTGTAAGGTCATCCGCAGGTACATATACTGCCTGCACTGATGTGATAGACCCTCTCTTAGTAGATGTGATACGTTCCTGCATAGAACCCATCTCACTTGCTAAGGTAGGCTGATATCCTACTGCTGACGGCATCCTTCCGAGTAGCGCTGACACTTCTGAGCCCGCTTGAGTAAATCTGAATATATTGTCGATAAAGAAAAGAATGTCTCTTCCGCCATTGGGATCAGTCATATCACCATCTCTGTAATATTCTGCCAATGTCAGTCCTGAAAGTGCCACCCTTGCACGTGCTCCCGGAGGTTCATTCATCTGACCGAATACGAAGGTAGCTTTGGATTCTTTCAGTTTTTCAGTACTTACTTTTGACAAGTCCCAACCACCAGCTTCCATAGAATGCATAAAATCTTCACCATAGTTGATGATACCTGACTCAAGCATCTCGCGGAGTAGGTCATTTCCTTCACGTGTACGCTCCCCTACTCCTGCAAATACAGAAATTCCATCATATCCCTTGGCAATGTTGTTGATCAGTTCCTGAATCAATACTGTCTTTCCTACACCGGCTCCACCAAACAACCCAATTTTTCCACCTTTTGAATAAGGTTCGATCAGATCTATTACCTTGATTCCTGTATATAATACTTCCTTTTCAGTCGAAAGATCTTCAAACCGCGGTGGTTTATTGTGTATACTATATGTCCTTTTTCTATCTAATGCCATCAGACCATCTATAGGTTCGCCTACTACATTAAAAACCCTTCCCTTGATCTGATCTCCTACAGGCATGGCTATCGGAGCTCCTAAATCCAACACTTCCAATCCTCTGGTAAGACCGTCTGTGGAGTCCATGGAAACAGCTCTGACACTATCTTCTCCAAGATGCTGCTGCACTTCAAGGATGAGTACCTCTCCGTTGTTTCTTGTTATTGATAATGCATTCAGGATGTCTGGAAGTTTACTGTTTTCTCCTGCAAAACTTACGTCTACAACCGGTCCGATGATCTGTTTAATATGCCCTATGTTAGCCATGATTTGTAATGAATTTATTTATGTAAATAAGGATGGTTTTTAAAATTTGCCGCAAAGATAAACTTAATTCCACTAAATTACGAATTTTGAAATATGATTTAGAATAAATTTTTTATGGGCATATTTTTGAATTTTAAGAAGAGGCGTATCCCTGATATCTTAATAGAAAAATAATTCAATACACCAGCGTAGGGGCGTAGCCCTGATATCTTTCTATTCGTACCATTGTTTTATTTGATGTCAGGGCTACGCCCCTTTTATTCTTATGTTTATGTTTTTATATTACGAAGATAATAGGGCTAACGCCCCTTTGTTACAAAATCATGTATTATTCGTACATATTATACACCCTCTTTATTATTCAAACATGTTATTCCTACGAAGATGTCAGGGCTACGTCCTTTGTTAAAAAATCATGCTAATAGAGGTGTAGCTTTAATATCTTCGTAGAAAAATAATTCAATACACCAGCGTAGGGGCGTAGCCCTGATATCTTTCTATTCGTACCATTGTTTATTTGATGTCAGGGCTACGCCCCTTTTATTCTTATGTTTATGTTTTTATATTACGAAGATAATAGGGCTAATGCCCCTTTGCTACAAAATCATGTATTATTCGTACATGATATACGACCTCTTTATTATTCATACATGTTACTCCTACGAAGATGTCAGGGCTACGTCCTTTGTTAAAAAATCATGCTAATAGAGGTGTAGCCTTAATATCTTCGTAGAAAAATAATTCAATACACCAGCGTAGGGGCGTAGCCCTGACATCTATTTCTAATCGTACCATTCAAATAAATATTTTGGATCATATTCTATATCAAATTTATGAAGCAACAATAGATATTCATCTTTGAATGATTGCTTTTTATGGTGATTAGGTTGATTTAATACGTATTTCACCACATTGTCAATATGTGATTTGGAATATGTAAATGCTCCGTATCCGTCTTGCCAACTAAATTTACCAAGGATTAGTTTTTTATCATTGATCCACTTTGAAGAGCCAGATTTAACCTGTTCCATCAAATTAGAAGGCGAAATTGTTGGGTGCATACCTACAAAAATATGGGTATGGTCAGGATTGCAATAGATAGCGTATGTTTTACATTTATGATTTGTAACAATGCCACATATTACCTTTTCTAATTCATCGCGGAATGATTCTTTGATTAGATTTTTTCGTCCTTGTACCGCAAAGACGAATTGAGTGTAAAGTTGTGTGTATGTATTTGCCATTAGAAATATGTTTTATTTGATGTCAAGGCTACGCCCCTTTTATTCTTATGTTTAGGTTTTTTATATTACGAAGATAATAGGGCTAACGCACCTTTGTTACAAAATCATGTATTATTCGTACATATTATACACCCTCTTTATTATTCATACATGTTGCTCCTACGAAGATGTCAGGGCTACGTCCTTTGTTAAAAAATCATGCTAATAGAGGTGTAGCCTTAATATCTTCGTAGAAAAATAATTCAATACACCAGCGTAGGGGCGTAGCCCTGATATCTTTCTATTCGTACCATTGTTTATTAGATGTCAGGGCTACGCCCCTTTTATTCTTATGTTTATGTTTTTATATTACGAAGATAATAGGGCTAACGCCCCTTTGTTACAAAATCATGTATTATTCGTACATGATATACGACCTCTTTATTATTCATACATGTTACTCCTACGAAGATGTCAGGGCTACGTCCTTTGTTAAAAACTCATGCTCATAGGGGCGTAGCCCTGATATCTTTTCTATTCGTACCATTCTTCTATTTTCCACCCTCCGCTTCCCTTTTCGTCCTTACAAATTCTCCACATATTTGTACGGTGAGCCTGTATTGATCAGTACAACTTTGTCTTTGGGGCCGATAAATCCACTCCGGACAAGTTTAGTAAATCCTGAGTACACAGCTGCACCTTCAGGTGATAAAAAAATACCTTCTGACTTGCCAAATTCATAAATAGCGGATTTCATATCTTCCTCTGATACGTCCAGTGCAATTCCCTTACTTTCATAAATCGTTTTCATGATGAGACGATCGCCAAAAGCTTTGGGTACACGCAATCCATTGGCTATAGTTTCTTGAGGGTTTTCGCAGAGGTCGCAAAAACCCTGACCGGCTTCAAATGCTTTGACTACCGGATTGCACCCTACAGTCTGCACAGCCACCATCCTTGTGGGTATATGTGTGACCCATCCCATCTCGAGCATTTCCTGAAAGGCTTTCCAAATCCCTATTAGCCCGGTACCTCCTCCTGTAGGATAGATGATGACGTCGGGAAGTGACCAGTTCAATTGTTCGGCTATCTCATATCCCATAGTCTTTTTGCCCTCGAGCCTGAAGGGTTCTTTCAGAGTAGTGATATCCCACCACCGCCCTTCTGCATTATCACTTGCCATCGCAAGACCTGCATCCCTTATGCTTCCATTGATTTTGGTCACTTTGGCACCCATCACTTCGCAATCCAACTGAAAAACCCGAGGTGTGGCTTCAGGCATATAAATAAAGGATTCACCATCCATTGCTGCCACATATGCTGCCAATGCACTACCGGCATTGCCTGCCGTAGGAATACAAAATGTTTTGATGCCCAGTTCCTTAGCTTTGGAGACGGCCATACCTATACCTCTGGCTTTAAATGATCCGGTGGGATTTAACCCCTCTTCCTTCATATACACCACTGACACACCAGATGCCGCGGCAGTTTTTATGAGGTCAAGCATGGGAGTCCATCCCTCTCCAAGTGTTACTATATTTTTTTCATCTTCTATAGGTAGCAGGTCAGCGTATCGCCACATACCAGACTGCTCTTTTCTGATGATCTCTTTTGGGATACCTGGATGAAGGGAATATTTTGCTGTCAGCGGTTGTGTACATTTTTTACAATAACTGTGGATGATAGTTTTATCATATTTTTCACCACACTGATGACATTCAAGATGTGAGTAGTAAGACATTATTGTTGGTTATGGTAAAGGTTAAAAATTATCGTGATCGGGCGATGATGTAACAAGCTTCAAAGATAAAAATTATACTCAGAGTCAATACGCAAATCGTCATTCAAAATTTCCAATTTTGATAATTAAAAATTCCAAACACCTATCCGTTTTGCAAAAAAATATGTGAATATTAGGACAAAATATTATTTAGATTCGTTTATATTTTATAATTTTAACGTTTTATTAAGGGAATTCACTTAGATATTTTCTTAACATATTTATTATCAATCATTTCAAATACATTTTTTATGACTAAGAGACTTTTTATACTTGGTAAAATCAAAAACTTTTGTCTGGTGTTATTGATGGTAACGGTAGGGCAGGGTTTAACCGCGCAAGTAAAAGAAATTAAGGGAGTTGTACGTTCTGGAGGAGCCGTAAATGAACCTTTAATTGGGGTTAATATTGTCAATAAAGCAGATCAGACCGGCACTATTACAGATGTTAATGGAAACTTCACCATCAAAGCATCGAAAGGAAATGTTATCTTATTTTCATACTTAGGGTATGAGGAAAAAGAAAATGTAGTCGGTGATGGAAATACAATGAATGTTTTCCTTACATCCACTTCACAAAAAATCGAAGAGGTAGTCATTACAGCCTTTGGTATCACAAAAGAGAAACGGGGCTTAACTCACGCAGCAGCATCAATTAAAGGCGATGATATTGCAGAAACTGTCAGAGAAAACTTTTTAAACTCCTTGACAGGAAAAGTAGCCGGTTTGACAACTAACATATCAAGTGGTGCGCCTGGAGCTTCAACACAAATTGTGCTTAGAGGAATCAACTCTCTGAGTGGAAATAATTCTCCATTATTTATTGTAGATGGACTTCCTGTTCAGAATAGTGTCGTTGACCAAAATAATCTTGTGTCACAAGGATCAAACAGAGGTGATGATTTTACAAACAGGATTGCCGATTTAAATCCTAATGATATAGAAAGTGTGACTATATTGAAAGGTCCTGAAGCTGCTGCCTTATATGGTATTGATGCCGGTAGTGGGGCAATAGTCATCACTACAAAAAAGGGGAAACAAGGATCTTTAAGGATAAATTATGACAATAATTTCAGAATAGATCAAACCATCCGATTTCCTAAAGTACAAACTTTATTTGGGCTTGGTATACAAGGTAGTGCTGATTCAAGAACGATGTCTGCATTTGGGCCAAGAATTCCGGAAGGAATTCAGGTATATGACAATGTAAAAGGATTTTTTCAAGATGCTTTGACTATGAGACATAACTTAAATTTTGAAGGAGGAAAACAAGGTATTTCTTACAGAATTTCTCTAAGTTCAGTAAATCAGGAAGGCACAGTACCTACCACAGGTTACAACAGGTACAATGGCAGAGGTACAGTGTCCTACATTTCACCCAACAAAAAATTAGATATTTCAGGGACTGCGGCTTATACTAAATCTACTAATTTCAAAACCTTAAGGGGAGCAGGTGGCTTTTTACAGGCATTATTATATTGGCCTGTAACAGATGATGCAAAAAATTATATAAAAGATGATGGTACCAGAAGAAGATATTTTGATGATACAGGATTTGCAGAATTAGATAATCCTTACTGGCAGGTAAACAATGATAAGTCTCAGGACAAGACAGACAGATTCAATTATAATTTATCCGGTACTTATAAAGTGTCGGATTGGTTGTCAGTCACTGCCAGAGGGTCTATAGATCAATACAATACTTTAGGCTTCACTTTTAATCATCCTGAAAGTAATACCTATTATACTCAAGGTGGGCAGATAGAAAAGTATACTGAAAAATATCTGGGTTTTAGTGGTGTTACTTATGCTTCATTACAGAAAAATATTGGTAAAATAGAGAATACCTTGAGAATAGGCGCTGCTGTAGATGATTTCGAAACCAAGTTTTTTTCTGAACGAGGTCAAAAGTTAAGAACACCTACTGAAAAATTTGATCCGACTTTTGCAACACTGGATCAAACATTTGCACGAATTGATTCAGCAACTTACGCCAATAGCAGAACTGTTGGTCGTGATACTTTGCGTATCAGAAGATTGGTCGGCCAATTCTTTGAGTACAGTTTTAATTATGACAGATGGTTGTATTTCAATGTGGCAGGGAGAAGAGATCTTACCTCTACACTACCAGAACAGTCAAGGTCATTTTTTTATCCTTCTGCAGGAATATCGATTGTATTTAGCGAACTTTTAGCACCTGATTCAAAAACATTTGATTTTGGTAAAATAAGATTTTCATACGCAGAAACTGCAAAAGATATACAGCCATATGGATCTCAATCTGTGTATGTAATACAAACCTCAAGTGGTGGTGGAGTTGGGCTTGGATTTACCAATAACAATAAGGATATCAAACCTGAACGGCAAAAAACTTTTGAAATAGGCACAGAATTAAACTTTTTTAACAACCGACTTGGATTTGATTACAGTTATTACAATACCAACAACATAGGTCAAATAGTCCGATTGGTAAGGCTGAGTTATGGAACAGGATTTATTTTATCTACACTCAATGTGGCTGATACACGCAACAGAGGCATGGAATTAGTCATCACAGGAAAGCCAATCTGGGGCAAAGATTTTGGTTGGGAAGTTAATTTAAATGGAGCAGGCACAAGAAATGTTGTAAAAAATTTACCATCCAATATTCCCGAATACTATAATTCTGATTCTTGGGTCAGTGCTTTCAGAAATGGTATTGTACCAGGTGGCACTACAACCACGATTACAGGCAATGATTACCAAAGAAATAATAACGGACAAATACTTATAGACCCATCATCGGGGGTCCCTTTACTCTCCAATCCTGCTTATATCAAAATCGGGGACAGAAATCCTGACCTGTTAGGAGGCTTCCTGAATACTTTCAGGTACAAAAAATTATCTTTGACCATCAATACAGATTTCAGAATCGGTGGAGACATAGTCAACGGTACAGAATATGCCATGGTGCTCAGAGGTGTGAGTACAAGAACTTTGGACAGAGAAAAGCTGATCATAGTACCGGGAGTTTTAAATGATGGATTGCAAAATACCGCTAATCCCACCATCAACACCATAACAGTTGACCCATACTTTTCAAATTATTACTCAGATGGAAGACTGTATGCAAGTAATTTTGTTGAGAAAGATATCAAGTGGTTGAGAATACGGGAAGTAATTTTGAGATATAATTTTCCGCCTTCCAAATATTTTAAAAATCTTTCCGCCTTTATCTCTGGTACAGATCTTGCCATATTTACCAATTATTCAGGTGCCGATCCTGGTGTCAATGCCAATAATGGGGCTACTTCAGGAGTTGGATCTTTTGGTATGGACTTTTTTGGTGCTTCAACCCCCAGAGGGTTTAGTGTAGGACTGAAAGCATCCATTGGAAAATAATATTTCATATAAAAAATATAATTATAAAATGAAAAAGTTAATAATCTTATTTATTTTGATAGTAAATTTTGGTTGCTCAGAATATGTGGATGATGCATTTCTCAATCCCAATGCAAGCACAACAGCTAAGCCTGAGACAGTCCTTCCATCTATTGAGGCCAATATAGCCAGAGGGTACCAATTTGACTCCAGATTTTTGGGCAGATATGTGCATTACTGGACAATCACTACCTCCGGCGGTACATGGGACAGGATGGGTTACGATCCGGGATCAGACAATGGTGGCGATAAGTGGAGAAGTCATTATTGGACATCCGGTATTAATGTATTGAATATGATTGCCGATGCAGAAAAAGAAGGTCAGCTGGATTTTGCTGGAGCAGGCCACGCCATCATGGCACATGGCTGGTTGACTTTGACAGATTACCATGGTGAAGTCATCCTAAACGAAGCCTTCAATACCAGTGCACTAACTTTCAAATTTGACCCTCAGGAACAAGTGTATCAAAAAGCCCTTGCTGAGTGCGATTTTGCCATTCAAAAACTGAATAAAGCCAAAGAAAAAGGAGCATCAGAATCCTTCAAAAAAGCAGACTTCTGGATGAACAAAGGCAATCTGGATCAATGGATAAAGTATACGAACGGTATCAGAGCAAAGGTGCTGCACAGATACTCCTTAAAATCATCCTACAAACCGGATGATGTCATAAAGGCAGTCGATGCTGCACTGGCTAATGAAAACGACGATGTGATGATCAATTTCGAAAATAATCCAATCAGCACTCTATCAGCTAACTTCTACGGACCAATCAGACAGAATTTACCGGCTTACAGAGCTAGTGATTTAATCATAAGGTATATGGATGGAACCGTATTTACAGGTGCAATAGATCCGCGGATGGCATATATCTTTAAACCGTCCACCGATAATAAATTTAGAGGAGTCAGAGTAGCATCAGGCGAAGCAACGAGTGTACCTGCAGCCCAGAAAACATTTAATTTTTATGGATTTGTGGCAACAGCATCTCCTGCAGCTGGTATAGATACTGCTTCCCGGACCTATTTTAAAAACAGATCACCTTTTCCTATTATGACTTATGCTGAGCTACAGTTTATCAAAGCAGAAGCTGCATTTTTGAAAGGAGACAAAGCTACAGCATTGGCCGCATACAAAAATGGAATCAGGGGTAATATGAATGCGCTGCTCAAACATTTTACAGGATACACAACAATGACCACAGCTCAGATTGAAGATTTCATCAATAAGGTGAGCCCAGCTAATTCATCAGACCTTACTCTAAGTACCATCATGATGCAAAAGTTCGTGGCCCTTTGGGGATACGGCTTTGAAGAAACGTGGGTAGACCTAAGAAGATATCAGTATAGTCCGGATATTTATGCTACTTTCCAATTTCCAACAACAATTTACCCTGACAATGGAGGATTGCCAGTACAAAGGGTAAGGCCTAGATACAATTCAGAATATTTATGGAATTTTACCGAATTGGGTTTAATTGGCGCTAATGATGCAAATTATCACACTAAACCTGTATGGTTTTCTCAAAAATAATAAAAACCTTAAACAATGAAAATTAAAATATCTAAAATATTATATAGTCTCTTTGCTTTCACATTATTGATATCCTGTGAAAAAAATCTTATTGATCAAAACCAGGAATGGCAATTTGCAAATGAAAATGCTTCGAATATTAAAATCATTAATACTTATTCACATGTTTTAAAGACTGCCACAACTACCCGTTTCTTAGGTTATTTAAATAATAACCTCATTATGGGCAATGGATTGGCAGCTCCGGGTGTATGGCCTGGTAGTACTTATGCGCAGGTAAATCCCGGTACTGGCAACATATTGTTATTGCAAGACAGAAAAGTGGCAGCAGTAGGTACTACACCTGCATCTATTGCGCCTCCGATAGCAGGTGATACAGCGATTCTAAAATCTGTAACCTTAGATGCGAAGAAGTACTATTCGATATTTATGGCAGGAGATAGTATTGCCAGAGATTTAGTCGTAGTGGAAGACAAGCTTGAAGCATTGGATACAGTTACTTATGCCCTGAGATTTACTAATTTAGTGGTGGCATCACCAGCCCAACCAGTAAGATTATTTTCGAGA
Organism: Saprospiraceae bacterium; assembly: GCA_016713025.1. Taxonomy (NCBI): domain Bacteria; kingdom Pseudomonadati; phylum Bacteroidota; class Saprospiria; order Saprospirales; family Saprospiraceae; species Saprospiraceae bacterium. The sequence continues at coordinate 414,758 of JADJPZ010000003.1, forward strand.
AGAGAAGGAAAAGATATCTTTACCAATATTGACTATAAACAGGTGACAAATTTTGTAAAACTAAAGTATGATACCACCGTAGATACTTTGGATGTATTTTCTGGTACTACAAGGTTATATAGTATTAATGGCTCTCCAAAAGGTAGAGGTAAAATGTACACTGTTTATACACAAGGGAAGACGGGAGTTAGGACACCTACCGTGAATTGGTATACAAATAAGTAGAATATAAAAACGGGATGTTTTTTTTATAATTTTACAAATGATAAAGTGTAACATCTATATTCAGTAATTAAAGTATTCAAAAATGAAAACATTAATTAATTGTTTTATCTGGATATTTATACTCCTGAATTTAAACAGCCTTTTTGGGCAAGCTAGTAATAACAATAAACCAGTAATTTTATGGAATGACTCAGAGCTTTATAAAATGGCGATGGCATATAATCTTCAGGATAGTTTTTTTGAACTCAAATACAATTAAAGAAGGGTATACACTACTACGATTTTACCCAAAAGAGGAAGTTTTGAAATATTACAATCAAAAAGTAATAACTGATGAAAAAAAGAAGGAATCCTATAAATTTGATGAAGACTTTAAGCTTTTCAAAAGGGAAAGTAAAAATGTTCAGTCAACTTTAGAGTATATTAATCTTTTAAATAAATATCCAAACGTCAAGAAATTTATTATTGAATCCAATAATAAAACGTCGGGATATTAAAATATTGAAAGCAAATTAATTTCAGGAAAAGAAAGAATAAAAAGACTTAAATCAAATGGTGAAATAGTTTTATTAATTTTTGAAGAAACTGAAAAAGACATTGTCTTGCCAATTAAATAAATATTTTAAGATACTTTCTTTAGTGGGTAATATGTATGCTATCAATGATAGATACAAAAAAGCCGGAATCAAAATTTGATTCCGGCTTTTTTATTTTTACATTTTCAGCTTTCAATCTACTATCAAAAGTTTATGATGGAAAATGCGATCTTTGATCTGTATGACAAGGTTGTACATCCCTTTTTGCAATGACGAAGTATTCAATTCAAAGATCTGAACATCGCCAGTCATTTTTTCACTCATATCTGAAATGACCCTTTGTCCAGACATATTAAATAATTTCACTCTTACATTATCTTCAGTGTTGCCTTCGATTTGCAGATGTACTAAGTTGGTGGCCGGATTGGGTGATATACGAGTCTTGACATCGGTGTCACCTGTAACTTTGATAGCTATCTGATCACTCAATGTCTCCGTCCCGTCATAGTCCACTTGTCTGAGCCTGTAAATGTGTACCCCTGTAGGGGCAATGTCATGGTCTGTGTAGGAGTAGAGATTGGGTCTATTGATTCCCGATACTTTTCCTATGGCTTCAAAATCGCCATTGCCAATGCTTCTCTGAATCTCAAAATAATCATTGTTATATTCACTGAGTGTGGTCCATTGTAACTGATTTACATGCTGGCTTGCAAGATACTTTCCTGAAAAATCCACCAATTCAGCAGCAAGCGGGGCAGCAGGTCTCAGAAAACTTATAGGTATGTCTAAGCCAAGCAGACCTCCCTCATATAGGATTTGTAATTTAAGATTTTGGCTGAAGGACGTATGAGGTATGGTGGGATGAGTAAATTTGGCTACCAATTTATCGTGCGCCACGGCAAAAGCCGTATCTAATTTTCCGAATCTCGCCAAATCAAGTGTCCTATTGCTATCCGTAACTACCCTACCGATGCTGTCTACCACTCTGAATCCAAAACTTCGGGCATTGGAAGCAGTCAATGTAAATCTAGTTGAAGTGGAACCATCAGATAGCAAGTGCATCAATGGTATAGATTCATCAAAGTCCCTTATAGTATAGAATGGTATTTGAATCTCTTCATTATTGGAATTCAAACCGGCCTCAGATCCCACAAAAGAGCTCATAGCAGGCAACACCGTAATTGTTCTTTGACTTGAAGGATTATTTGTAGAGTTAATGATATTATAAACAGAGTTCACTCCACTACAATTTGCTTCAAATATTCTAACCCAAATGGTCGAATTTAAAGGAAGTCCGGTCACAGTGACATTATTGCCGGTGCCATTATATACTATTTGTTCGCCTGAACCGGAATAATGGCTATTGGGAGTCGGGTCTGAACCGTTATTAGGAAGGGTAAAACCATTTAATGTATTGATCTTGACTATTCTTCGTGTTCCGTTTCCATTTGTCCATTGAATTCTAAATTGCTGTGGACTTACATTTGAAAATGAAATATTGCTGGCCTGTAAAGAAGGAGCTACACAACCACCCGAAGTTGTAAATGCTGCTGATGTAGCATAGGAGGAAACTGAACCATTACAGTCCGTTCTGGCATAAACTCTAAGATAATAGGTAGTGCCGGACTGAAGATTATTTAAACTAAATGAAGTTAGTGCAGTATATCCTTGTGTCATACCATTTCCATAAGTTACTGAAGATGAAGTTCCAATCACCCAATAGTAAGTAACAGTAGGTGATCCGGCAGGAGAACCGCCAGACCAGTTTAGATTTGCCGATGTAGAACCAGTGACTGTCGCACTCACACCCACAGGTGTACCCGGTGTGACACACGATGGACCACCAGGCGTCGTAAATGCTGCCGATGTGGCATAGGAAGAAGATGAGCCATTACAGCTCGTATGGGCATACACTCTCTGATAGTAAGTTGTACCAGGAAGGAGACTGTTGACCCCAACCCAGGTGGAAGATGTATTTCCTTGTGCAACTGCTCCACTACTGTTGTAAGTGACCGAAGCACTCGTGCCCACCACCCAATAATAAGTGACATTTGGAGATCCCGCTGGTGAGCCCGCAAACCAATCCAGACTCGCAGAGGTCTGTCCGGTAGCTGTCGCAGTCACACCCACAGGTGTACCCGGTGTGACACACGATGGACCACCAGGCGTCGTAAATGATGCCGATGTGGCATAGGAAGAAGATGAGCCATTACAGCTCGTATGGGCATACACTCTCAGATAATAGGTCGTGCCTGGCAGTAAGGAATTCACTCCTACCCACGTCGATGTCGTAGATCCCTGAGCTGTACCACTACCCCAGGCAACTGATGGCGAGGTGCCCACCACCCAGTAATAGGTCACAGTAGATGATCCCGCTGGTGAGCCCGCAAACCAATCCAAACTCGCAGAGGTCGGTCCGGTAGCTGTCGCAGTCACACCCACAGGTGTACCAGGTGTGACACACGATGGACCACCAGGTGTCGTAAATGCTGCCGATGTGGCATAGGAAGAAGATGAGCCATTACAGCTCGTATGGGCATATACTCTTAGATAATAGGTCGTGCCCGGCAGTAAGGAATTCACTCCTACCCACGTCGATGTCGTAGATCCCTGAGCTGTACCACTACCCCAGGCAACTGATGGCGAGGTGCCCACCACCCAGTAATAGGTCACAGTAGATGATCCCGCTGGTGAGCCCGCAAACCAATCCAGACTCGCAGATGTCGGTCCGGTAGCTGTCGCAGTCACACCCACAGGTGTACCCGGTGTGACACACGATGGACCACCAGGCGTCGTAAATGCTGCCGATGTGGCATAGGAAGAAGATGAGCCATTACAGCTCGTATGGGCATACACTCTCAGATAATAGGTCGTGCCCGGTAGTAAGGAATTCACTCCTACCCACGTCGATGTCGTAGATCCCTGAGCTGTACCACTACCCCAGGCAACTGATGGCGAGGTGCCCACCACCCAATAATAGGTCACAGTAGATGATCCTGCTGGTGAGCCAGCGAACCAATCCAGACTCGCAGAGGTCGGTCCGGTAGCTGTCGCAGTCACACCCACAGGTGTACCCGGTGTGACACACGATGGTCCACCCGGTGTCGTAAATGGTGCCGATGTAGCATACGAGGAAGATGAGCCATTACAGCTCGTATGGGCATATACTCTCAGATAATAGGTCGTACCCGGTAGTAAGGAATTTACTCCTACCCACGTCGATGTCGTAGATCCCTGAGCTGTACCACTACCCCAGGCAACTGATGGCGAGGTGCCCACCACCCAATAATAGGTCACAGTAGATGATCCCGCTGGTGAGCCCGCAAACCAATCCAAACTCGCAGAGGTCGGTCCGGTAGCTGTCGCAGTCACACCCACAGGTGTACCAGGTGTGACACACGATGGACCACCAGGTGTCGTAAATGCTGCCGATGTGGCATAGGAAGAAGATGAGCCATTACAGCTGGTATGTGCATACACTCTTAGATAATAGGTTGTGCCCGGATACAATGAAATCACTCCTAACCATGTATCTGTAGTTGTACCATAAGCGATTCCATTCCCATAGGTTACATCAGGAGTAGTACCTATCACCCAGAAATATGTGATTTCAGGTGAACCGGCTGGTGAGCCTGGTGACCAGTCAAGAATTGCTTGATTGGGAGAAAACGCATTTCCTGTCGGATTTAATGGAGTTCCCGGAGTTATACACATATTGTCTACTGATTCCTTTTCAGCATCAAGGCGAACACTTGTATATCCTGGTAAAAATCCTAATAAAAGAATAAAAAGTAAAATCGGGTGTATTAAGTTTTTCATCGTAGGGATGTTTTTGTTTTGCAATTTTTTCAAAAACTTCCTTAAGAAGGTAGTATTTTTAAAATTACAAATTTTGAAGAATGAGATTTCAGTTGTAAAATTAAAAACTAAATCTCACTTTTGCATCCCTGGTATCTATATATTTTATTTTATAATATATTGATATATAGTGATTTATAACACTTATTTATAATATGAAAAAGGAAAATGGAGATCAAATCCCGTTACTAAAGCCATTGTTATGTTGTGGACTGATCAGTCAAAAGAAAAAGCAAAAATTTTAAATCTTTAAAATGCAATTGATCTAAAATTTTTGCTTTTATCTTAGCCAAAATCAAAATTTCTTAGTAGAATGATAGTTTTGAAGGATGATTTCTGACTCCAATATTCTACTCAATAATGATCATTTTGTTGGATTTTGATTCATTCTTGTACTTCAACGTATAACTAAATACACCAGATGGTAAGCTACTCTTTTTCAAAATCCATTCATTGTATCCCTTATTAAAATAAGTACTATTTTGATAAACGATCTTACCATTGACATCTCTTATTTCCAAATCTACTTTGTCGTCAGAATAAATATTAAAACCTATGACAGTTTGATCTTTCCATGGATTAGGAATATTTTGGAAGACTATAAAAGCGTTTTCATCATTTGGCAGGAGAGTTTTCTGTAATTTGATTGGTGCAATATGTAAGTCATCAAATAGATAGGCTTCATTTTTCCACATATTTGAAAGTAACTCAATTCTATTTGCATCATCTGCTATAAATCCAAATAATGGTTTACCGGAGTTGTCGTTGATTTTAATATTGGATAAACTCAGCCTAACTTTATTCCCTGTAATATGATACTCACTATCGTCAACAATCATTGAACCATCTATAAAGTTTAATTTTCCTTTATCCCCTACGTCAAATCCTAATTGCAATCCTTTAAGATATTGTATATCAGAAGAATAGAACCTGATCAACGATTGTCCACCTACTTCCAATGGTTGAATATCATAGTATAAAATGAATGGAAGTTGGCTTCTCGCTTCGGTAATAAAATTATTTGAGTTCGCACTGGCACTCGAATTAATATCACCAGTTTTTAAAGCTATAAAGTCAGCATTTACCACATCCTGTTTTGATTGTTCTATCATCAGGTGGTTAGGAAACAGCCATGGGTTATTTATATCAGTAAATCGGAAATTTTTAGGTACAAATATCCATGAAGATTGATTTGGGACAGTTTCCTGAATACCCAAAATCAATTTTCTTAATACTACCAAATCAGCAGAAGTAACCTTACTATCATTATTTACATCCGCGGCAAGTAACAAGTATGGATTTTTGATTTGATCCAATCCTAAAATATGTCGTTGAATTAAAATAAGATCTAGCGTTGATACTCCGTTGAGCCAATTCTTATCATATTCGGGTTGAATTTTGTATACTTGCCCTTCATGATTATTTAGAAAGCTAAATTTTCCACTTTGATCGGTATAAGTAACTGTATGAGGTAATTCACTTCTTTCCATTGAAGAATAGAGCTTGACATCTTCCATTCCATTACCTGACTCAGTATGTACTCTACCAGAAATCGAATTGGTCACCCCACTTAAATCAGGACATTGATTGGCATTGTCCTGAACACTCAGATTAGCAGCACATTGAGATTTGTTTCCTTCTTTGTCTGAAACCCATAGTGTAATAGGTATCAATACTGAAACTCCATTTGGGATATCTGAGCAATTGAAACGCTTCACACTATCTGCAATTACATTAGAGAAAGAAAAATTCAGAAAGTTTGCTTTACCACATGCATCAGTACTTCCATTGTTAAAATCTTTAGCTTTTAAAACAATGCCATCCTGGGTATTAGAAAGAGAAATAGCAAGATTCTTACAATAAGTCAATGGTGCTTTTTTACTGACAACATTGATCAGTTGATTGCACGTGCTCGCATTATTGCATGCATCCCTGACCGTCCATTTTACCATGAGGCGACCAATATTGGCATTTATAAGTTTATATTTTACTTGATTTCCATGTAAAGTAACTGTTCGGTCTATAGTTCCATCATCATTGATATCAATTTCAACATTCCAGGTCAAATTGTGATTCAATACACAACCACTATCTACGGCAGATGCAACAATATCTAAGGTATCTAAAGAACACCCTGAGTGTGTTATTTCCACATTCTGACACGCTTGAATGACCGGAGCTTTATTATCAGTAAATTTGATAGTCTGTGTATGAGTCCATTTTCCTTTATTTGGATCCAGCTCACGTTGACACCAATCTAAAACAGTCCAATGTTTTAAAACTTTGTAACATCCATCTTGGGTACTGCCGATGGTATCCACTTTTACAGTGACACCTAACTGATGACAAAGACGATCAGGTATAAAAGGAACGCTATTGTAATCGGTCTGCGTACAAAACAATGTTGTATCTAATGGCCATTTTATAGAAGTTTCATCAATCGATGAAATTGGTGTCATAATGATCTGTTGCTGACAACTATTCTGCGGACGGTCAGCTTCGTACCACCGTCTTGTCACATGACCGATGCCGCAACTATTTAAAGCTCGGATATCATCTTCAAATTTTAGCTGTGCCAAGTTACATGCTTGAGATACCTTAGGCTGACCAGTCAATCCAAGGTTTTTGTAATCCCGATCACAAGTCAGGGTGACAGGATCAGGACACTTAAATTCTGGTGCCAACTTGTAGTCCACAATAACTGAACTCATACATTCCGCATAATTGTCGCCTGGTGACCCAAACACACCATCTTTATCTGCATCATCCCAAACACGTAATACAACCATCACCGGACTAAGAGCAATGTCATCACAACACAAGTCAATGTGTTGCGAAGGCAAGGTATCTTTACTGCCGGCACATGAAGTGTTTCTCCTATAGATCTGGTAACCTATAGAAGTACAATTATCATAACTACCCCTGTCAAGAACCGAAGGCACCAGTCGGGCTTTTCCATCTGACGACAAAGAAACCCTGAGATTTCCGTTGCATATTGCTAATGGTGGTGTTTTGTCCAGGACGGTTATTTTAAATATACACAACGCACTATTGCGACATTGATCCATAGCTCTGATTTTTACGGTGTGTTCTCCAACGGTTAAATTTGTAAAAGCATAATTTTTGAAAACACCTGTGCCGGTACTTACCACAGTTCCTCCATTGACAGTAACTGAAATGCTTCTGATACTACCACAACCATCTTCGATCAATCCTGACAAAGCTGGTAATTTAAATTCACCAGTACAATTTTTATCACTTGTAGAAATCGTTACATCATCAAAACACCTTTTAAATACCGGTGGTTTTTTGTCATTAACTTTGATAAACTGAATGTGTCGCAACGGGTTTTTATTTAATTCCACAGGCCTGCATTCGTCTCTGATTATCCAATGTCTCAAAATTTCAAAACTGCTTTTGCAATTTGCATCTATTAACTTTTCATCCCAATATCCTATATTGAATTCACATAAATGATCTCCAAAAACATCTTTGCCACTGATTGTTGGATACCCTGTACTGTCTACACTTATGAGATCAGGATTTTTTGCTACGTCGTCACAATCATACGAGTCATCCAAAACATAATCAACTGGGAATCTTATTGAATCCAATGAAAATGGCAATACTACGATTTTTTGATTGCAGGTAACCTCATTATTATCTATATCCCGTATAGTCCAAATCCTGTCAATGACTGCCCTTGGATTGCCGCAATAATCATTTTCGTCATAGTCATCAACAAATGAAATTTGAATATTCGGTTCGCACGATTTTAAGATTGGAGCACCGGTAAACAAAGGATCATCACTCTCGTTACAATTGATAGTGATGTTTTTTGGACATTCTACCACCGGAATGTTTTTGGCTTCAACCTTGATGGTAGCCCAACAGCAATTTCCGTTACCACTACAATCCTGACATACTTTTGCAGTGATGATTTTACCAATATGATCTTTATTTAGTATATTAGTGAGATTGGCAGAAGACCCTATGACTTTGCCTGAAGCATCCATTAAGGTAACACAATAATCAGCCAAACACCCATAACTTGTTCCAGTCAATAATATTTCAGGGCCTATAACACTCTGACAATTTCCATCAAGTGACACGTTGATATTCGAATGGCAGGTCATTGAATTTGTGGAAGGAACAAAAGGTAGCACAGTTACTGTAAAATTACAAGTATCAGCATTGCCCGCTTTGTCATACACGATCAGCATCACACTATGGGTACCTTCTTTAAATCTTGTCCCTGCAGGTGGTGAATACACAAACCTTGTAATACCACAGTTGTCATTGGCTGTCAATACGGGATAAGGAATGCTTATTTCACATTGTGTCGGATTCAGAGCTGCAGTGAGGTTTTGGCAAGATGATGGATTAATTTCAGGTCTTTCGCTATCCTGAACCGTAACTTCAAAACTACATCTGGACACATTTCCTGCCTGATCGGTCAATGTATAAGTGATGACGGTAGTACCCACTTCAAAGTATTGGCTGGTCACCTGACCACCCAATCCCGCTAAAAGTCCGCTTCCTGGGACATTTATGCCATCCGAAGTAGTATAGTCCACCCGAATCGTACCCATACCACAGTTGTCAGCCAATCTGGGATGTTGCCACCTAAAATTAGCACCGCACCTTCCTGTTTCATTGGACAAAACAGTATCCTCCTGAGTGTAAGTTGCTGATCTTACAATTTGTAGTTGCCAATTGGTAAGTTGTCCCGAATGAGTACCGGTTGTAAATACTTCAAGTAACCAGGTTCCGTCAGACCTTTCACCAAAAAACTGTCTAAGAAGCTGTGAAGGTCTGAATGTGTTGTTTTGGCCAACCGGGGTAGTACATGCAACTGCTGAAATGGAAGTTGATGCTTCATCATCAAAATTTATATCAAAATTTGCTGCAGAGGGACAAACCCCTGACATAAGTGTTACTTCCTTACCTGCAGGACTCACTAATCTGAAGACCAAATCTCCAACATTTGGATAAGTGCCTTCAAGATTGATGATATTAATATCAGTGATTATATTATTTGGGCTCACCGGCACAGAAACAGCAGAAGCCGTGCAAAGTCCGGAAGTGATGTTCGCAGGCAATCCAGGAGCACTGTACGTTATGGTGTCTGAAGTAGAGCAATATGGAAATTCTGCATCTCTGACATTGACATTAACATTACATACAGCTATAGAAGGTGGTCTGCTCTGTAGTGACGTGGTGTCTCCATTGTCAGGCATGACCGGCAGTCCGGGATTAAACAAACCAAATGAGTGAGGATTGCAACCGTCTATTGTTCTGAAATCCTGACTATTGTCTGTATCACAAACCCTGTGTCTGTAGGCAGTACCTGCAGAGAGGGTTCCTGTCCATGAAAATGCGGTGGGCGAATATCCATTGGTTGCCACTCCATCGATCATGTTATCCATAAACCTGATCATATATCCAGAAGGGGAGTTTGCCGGAATATTGGTAAATAAATGTGTGTACACACCGCCTACCCTTAGTACCGTATCTTCAACGGTATAGATTTCAGGCGTTGTACCCAATCTTTCAACAGACAAACAAGCAATATTTACAGCTGCTGGTCCAAAATTGGTTATTTCAACACCGTTTCTAACTCCATCGTTGATCACTTCGGTGATAAGCAAGGTCGGCTGGTCTTTGGCAGTGTAACTGACAATATTATTTCCTACAGGAAACATAAATCCGCTGGCATCATTAAATCCACAGGATATGATTGTATTGTCTTTATCACGAATCGTATAAGATACTGTCACATTATTGCTGCAATTATCCTCTACTTTGGTGGGTTTGAGTCCATTCACTATGGCTCCACACCGCAATGGATCGTTATTCACGGTGACAGAAGGCGGGCAAGTCATGACCGGAGGTACATGAAAATCATTTACAATAACTTTCAAAGAACAAGTATCTGCGTTGCCACATCCATCTTTAGCTTCAAAGTACAGAATTGTAGTCCCAACGGGGAATAAACTTCCTGATTTGTAACCGGTATTATCAATTTGTCTGACTGTAACAACACTACAATTATCAGTTGCTGTCATAGGTGAAAAATTAGCGAAGGCACTACACCATCCCTCAGGAGCATCAACGATGATCGGTGGTCTCGGGCAATTGGTAAAAACAGGAGGAGATACATCACCCACTCCAAATCTATACCTTACGGAATCCACATTACCACAGATATCAGTAGCATAAAATTTAACAAAAACGAATCTTGCATTTCCGCATTGTGTCACACAATTGCTTGGATGATAATTATTACTCCAGGTAACTCCACCGCATACATCTGCAGCTTTAGCACCTGCATGATTGGTTAACCAGAAATCAAACTCCGGATAATTACCTGCTCCTGTACTGGCACAGTCACCGATATTGCTGTCAGCTCCAGGTGTGATCAATGGTGCAATAGTGTCAATGATAGCAAATTCAGCTTCTGCAGAAATGCTGTTGCCACACCGGTCAGTGGCTGTAAATTTGTAACGCCCATTTCCTGTAAGTCCGCATAAATCTGTTTCATTTATCAAGGTTCGGGAATAGGTTACAGGACCGCTGCAAACATCTGAAACCCTAAAACCTCCAAAATCGCCTAGCCATGTTGCCAGGACACCTGTATTGCCGCTTCCATTGCACTGTACCACTGTGTCACGAGGCAATTGTATCACCATCGGAGGCATGGTATCTCTGATTATAAATTTGGCGATTGTTTCAACTGAAGTATTATTGCAAGAATCTGTCGCCGTAAAAGCGTATCTGATTTCACGAGTCAAACCACAATTTAATATAGTATCAATACGACGATAATTCCAGGTTCTTACTCCGCTGCATCTGTCTGATGCTATAGCCCCACCATTGTTTTGAAGCCAGATGTTTAATTGTGAAATGTTGCCTGACCCATTACAGTTTACAATTGTATCTTTTGCCGGACTTTGAATAGAAGGAGGAGTGATATCCTCAACTACTACTGTTGCTCGTAATGAATCGACATTACCACAAGCATCCCTGCCATAAAAAGTAACCGTGGCGTTACCGGTATTTGCACTGCATCCATTGGATAATCGTGTAAAATTATTGCTGTAGGTAACTAATGAACAACTATCCGTAGCTAAACCACCTCCAACAGTATTGAGCCACGAAGTGATGCCTTCATTAGGATTGGAAGTACCGTCACATGTCAATCTCAGATTTTGAGGTGCAATGACCCACCTTGGCGCTATTGTGTCACGGATAGTAAATATTGCTGTTGTTGTATTTCTATTGCCACATATATCAGTAGCAGTAAACGTAACATTGACAGCACCTGTCGTTCCGCAAGGGCTGGAGATAGTCCCATAATCGTTGGTCCATGTCACGCCATTACAAGCATCAAGAGCAGAAGCAAAGCCATTATTATTGAGCCAGTTTAATATTTGAGAAGCATTGTTGGATCCGTCGCATTGTACCTGAAAATTAACTGCCGGATTCACTATCACAGGTCTTGTTGTATCTTGTATGATAAAGTTTGCTTCGGTATAATTGGTTTTGCCGCAAGCATCCATCACAGTAAATCTATAATGTTGTGTACCGGTTCTTCCACAATTTTGTGTTAGTCTCACCAGATTGTAACTCCAAGTCACAGGACCACTGCATATATCACTAGCGATAGCTCCACCATGTGCAGAAAGCCATCCTGAAAGTTGTGCATTATTTCCTGCACCATCACACTGAACAATACTATCTTTGGCAGGGACAGAAATCATCGGAATTGTATCATCCAAAATACTAAATGTTGCAAATGAAGGAAGTGATTCATTACCACAAGCGTCTGCTGATACGAATCGATAAGTATACACCCGTGTACCGCCACAATTATTTAAAGTGTGTATCAAAACAGGCGTTGTCCAAGTCAACGATGATAGTACACTACAAGTATCTCTGGCCAATGCTCCTGCCTGATGCCTCAACCAGGTGTTCAACTGGCTCAAATTGCCCGTTCCATCACATTGGGTCACCGTATCTCTCGGTGGTGATGTAATGATTGGTCTTTGTGTATCTATTATCGTGATTGTCCTCATGCATGTAGTCACACTGTCACATGCATCACGCGCTGTAAATGACACTGTATGGACTCCTGTATTGCCACATCCTGCAATAAGAGTGCCCGGCTAATTATTGGTGAGAGTAACAGTGCCACTACAAATATCCTGAGCTGTAGCTGTAGCAAGCCAGTTGCTGATTACAGCGCTATTCAGTGTGTTTCCACATTCAATAGTAATATTTTCGGGGCAAATTAAAACGGGCCTTGATGTATCTCTAATTGTGAAAGTAGCAGTTGTTGTACTATCATTTTCACAATCATCTAATGCTGTAAATCGAACTGTCACTGCTCCTGAATTTCCACATAAATCAGAAAAAGTTCCAAAATTATTTGTCCACCTTACATTTCCGCAACGATCTGTACCTACTGCACCCCCATTAGTATTCAACCAATTGAGTAATTGTGCAGTATTGCCTTGACCATCACACTCCACCAAAAGATTGGAAGCTTGTGTAGTAATTGCCGGTTTTATAGTATCTCTTACGATTACTTCAGAAAAACATGAAGCTATATTGTCAGCAGTATCTCTCGCTACAAAATAATAAAGACGCCTTTCACTATTACCGCATTGGTCCACTGTAGAAATCAAAGTGGATGTAAATTGTATATTGACAGTACAATTGTCAGAGCCGGTTACTGAGTTTCTCCAGGTCAAAATAGCTGCATCGTTGCCCGAATCATCACATTGCAAAGTGAGGTTTGATGGACATTTGATGGCAGGTGGTGTACAATCATTGACTATTACATTAAACTGACAAGTATCCCTTTGTCCGTTGGCAGCAATGACGATATATCGTATCGTAGAAGTCCCTAAATTAAATGTGGTAGACAATGGAACCGAACCTGTACCAGTACCTGAAGTTTGGCCAGTAATCAAGTATTCGATATTTGCTCCCGGACAATTCTCTATACCTGAAGGGTTGATTGCAGTTGTGCTGAGCCATACACAACTTGAATTGGCACATACGACTACATCATTGCCCGGGCATTGTATTCTTGGTGCAATGGAATCCTGAACCGTGATGCTAAATCGACATGTATCTCTTACACCACAAGCATTGATAGCTTCAAATTCTATCATAGTCGTACCCAAAGGAAATCTACTTCCAGATGCTAAACCTGTTATTCTTTGCACATTTACAGATCCGTTGCAGTCATTTGCCACTGGAGTACTATAAATTACATTGGAAGAACATAAGTCAGCGTCCACATTGACTGTTAAATTCGGTGGACAATTTACAAATGTAGGTTTGTTATTATTTAATGCGACAACAATATTAGCTGAGGCTGTGTTTGTAGCACCACATCCATCCGTAACAGTCCACATAACCGCTTGTGATCCGCCGCATAAATTTGGTATCTGACCATCATAATTATTTGTGATAGTGTAGGTTTGGCAAGCTTCTGTTACTGTATAACCATTTAGCCAAGGGATCAAAGCCGCTCCAATTTCCTGACCACATGAAATTGTCAAATCTGCCGGAGCTACAATATTTGGTCTTACATTATCATAAATTCTGAATGTGTCCCTTCCTGTAGAGATAATTCCACAACCGTCAGTAGCCGTAAACAAATATATATGTAAAATATCTGTTTGATTATTTGTTCTGCAAATTCTTTGTGTGTTTATGAGAGAGGTGACCACATTGACATTTCCCTGACACAGATCAGATGCACTTGCATTATTTAACCATGTGTCCAGAGCCTGTTGTGCTGAAGTGTTGGGATCACACAGTACCGAGTCGACTACAGTAGGTAATGTTATAATCGGAGCTGATGTGTCAATGGTAATCAAACTCGCAAATGTTGTGACAGTATTGCCACAACTATCTGTAGCAGTCAAAGTGTATAATGTGTTTGCGGTTGACCCACACGTTCTTATAGGAGTAGCCCCAGTAAAAGTATATGTCAGGCCTGGTGCACATTCATCTGCAATCATAGCTCCGCCTCTTGTATTTATCCAGTTACTTATGGTGCTGACGTTGTCCTGACCACACTGTACAATCAAATCTGAAGGTGGTCTCATGACTACAGGTTTCAAAATATCCACCATGGTAACAGTCGCCATGCCCTGAGCAGTTCTTCCACATGCATCCGTTGCTGTAAAAGTCACTACCCGTTGATTATTGGGTGCCACACATGTATTGGGAAGAGTTGTAAAATCATTGGTAACAGTTACACTTCCACACATATCCAGTGCAACATAGCTTTCCAGCCACCCACTGATGATCGAATTATTATTAGTATTGCCACATGAAAGTGTAAGATTGGAAGGTACAGTTATCGTTGGAGGAGTGGTGTCTTCTATAGTAAATGTCGCCGTGGTTTGTCTGCTATTGCCACAGTCATCTGTTACAGTAAAAGTAACCACTGCGGATCCCGTACTACTACATAGATCGCTAAGGCCATTAAAATTATGAGACCATCGGATCTCATTTCCACATCCTGCATCAGTTGCGACAGCACCCCCATGATTGGTCAACCAAGCCATCAAAGAGTCTATGTTGCCCACTCCGTTACATTGTACAGTTCTGTTTGATGCTGGTGTTACAATCACTGGTCGTATGGTGTCAGTTATTACAGCTTCCACAAAACACGATGATTGATTATTGGCAGCATCGGTCGCTGTGATTTGATACAGCCTTCTTTCTGTATTACCACATTGATCAACAGTACTAATTCTATTTACGGTTCTTGAAGGTGTTGGGGCACAATTATCAGAAATGCTTGCGGTATTCAACCAGGAAGAAATATCGGCTTCCAAAGTGGCATTGCCACATAGAAACAATGGCTGAGCCGTTGGGCAAGTAATAACCGGTGTCTGACAATCTCTTACAAGTATTGTAAATCTGCAAGTATCTCTTTGCCCATTTGGGGCAGTAATAATGTATTGAATTGTAGATATACCCAACCCAAAACTAGTATTCAACGGAACACTATCATTTCCGCTACCTGAAGTTACTCCTGAGATAGTGTAACTAATGGTTGACCCTGTACAGTTGTCCACTCCTATAGGATTTGTAGCTACAGTCGAGGCCCATGTACAAGTACCCGGATCATTACAAACGGTAATATTTTGAGGGCACCTTACACTTGGTTTCTGGCTATCTGTTACTACGATATTAAATGAGCATGTATCCATATTTCCACATCTATCCCGCGCTGTAAACCTTACCAAGGTAGAACCAAGAGGAAATACTGAACCTGATATTGGACCTGCAATCTGTGCATATGTAACAGGACCATTGCAATCCGAAGCTATTGGCCGAGAAAAAATAACATTTGCACTACAGAGATCCACGTCCACATTTACAGTCATATCTGAAGGACAATTGATCCATGTTGGTCTTGCATTATCATTAGTTACTATGATCATAGCAGACGTACTCCCTGTAGCGCCACAACCATCAGTCACAGTCCATGTTACAGTTTGCATACCTCCACATAAATTTGGAATCTGACCATTAAAATTATTTGTGACTGAATACGTCTGACAAGCTTCTGAAACGGAGTAATTGTCTAACCAATCTACTACAGCTGCTCCTATGTCTTGACCACAACCTACCGTAAGATTGGTTGGTGCAGTTATCGTAGGTGGAGTATTGTCAACAATAGTAAATGTATCTCTGGCTGTCCGGAAGTTTCCACATGAATCTGTGGCAGAAAAATTATAAACATTCAAAACATTTGTTCCATTGGTGGCAGTACACACTCTTTGTGTTGTAACCAGTGCATGACTTACCCTGATAGTCCCTTCACAAGCATCGGACGATGATGCACTGTTTAACCAATTGGCCAAGGCAGTATTAGCTGCTGTAGTCGGACTACAACTTACTGTTTTTGCGGTGGTAGGCAATGTCAATGATGGGGCAGTCCTGTCTAATAATATTACATTGCCATATGCCACTTGAATATTACCACAGGCATCTGTTGCAGTAAAACGATACTTTGTATTCGTTGTGCCTCCACATGTATTATTTACCTCTTCGATTGAATTCATTATTGTGACAGAGCCTCCGCAATTATCCATGACCACTGATTTTCCATTTTGGGTAAGCCATGTATTTATAGCAGCAGTATTTCCACTGGCACCACATTCCAAAATGATATCACAAGGTGGCGTCATAAATACAGGCTTGATACTGTCAACTACAGTATAGATAACAGTGCAAGTGTCCCTCTGAATGCCTATAGGTGTTATTCCACTGTCAGTAATGATATATCTTCTCATTATCACTCTTGGGCTGGCTGCACATCCTGTACCTGTGACTATATCAGAAGCAGTTATAGTTGGTGTACTGCAAAATCTTTCGATGGCATTGACTCCAAACTGACTGTTGAATGCTGCTACTGTTGTTGCAGGCGCTGGTACTTGACTGAGACAAGAAAAATTCCCTTGATTCGGAACAGG
Organism: Saprospiraceae bacterium; assembly: GCA_016713025.1. NCBI lineage: Bacteria > Pseudomonadati > Bacteroidota > Saprospiria > Saprospirales > Saprospiraceae > Saprospiraceae bacterium. Next base: position 431,889 of record JADJPZ010000003.1, read on the forward strand.
ACAATTGACTTTAAGAAAGCAAGTTGGAAGGCTCACGTTTGCTTGGGCTGTATCTCTTACTATGGAATCAAATCGATCTTTACCTGTGGTAATAGCTTCGTTAACCAATGGATTGACTGGGTCGACATCCATAAGTTCGAGAGTTAGTCTCACCTGTATCGATTGTGTCGGCGCCAAAACTCCAGTCATACCATTAAAAATCTGATGGTTGACACCACCATTAAATGCAGTATTTAAAACAGGATTTGTTGTTGCTGTTGATGAAAAAATCGATGGCATATTTACAATTCGAATAAAACTACCACCAAACTGAGCTATAAAATTGTCTGAAAGTGTCAGCATAGTCAATGTTTCGTTGCCTGGATTTTGGAGTGTCAGGGAAAAAGTCACATCGTTATTGGCAACATTTCCACTTGATGCAGGTGCTATGCTTACAACAGACTTCTGTAGAGATATGACAGGAATGGCTACTCTGGCTACGTCCATATTATCTTCATCGCCTGCTTCTGGACTACCCGTTCCGGTACCATTACCATTTTGAGCATTATCAGAAGGTGTATCCGGCATCCCACCTGGATCATTGGCTGGATCTGAATCAAAAATTCCATCAAAATCAGTAGCTGACATTCCTGCGCTATTGGTGGCCGCAGAGATTTCAGCTATGTTTACGTATTGGTTTGATGCTGCACTTTCGATGCGTAATATTATTGGTATCGTTGTACTTGTTCCGGGAAGTAAAGGATTAACGATGGTCCTGGTGGCTACACCTGATGAGTGACTCCATGCAGGGGAATTCACTGGTCTGTAGCTGTATCCTGATGGAATATTATCTACTACTGTTATGGTATTGGCTGTTTCATTACCCTGATTTATAACAGTAATGTCAAACTGTACATCCTGTCCAAAAGTGTATGGTGGCGGAGTAACGATTGTTTTAATCAAAGCCAGATCGAAAATAGAGAATCTTGCTCCATCATGATCATCTGAATCATCTGTACCGTTTCCATCCAAACGATTATCATTTGCTGTTCCTGGTTGACCTCCAGCATCATTAGAAGGGTTTTTATCTGGTGAGCTATCCACATCATAATTACTTCTGTTATTACCCGCATTGTCTTCTGCATAGGTTATTTCCGCAAAGTTTGTCCATGCATCTGTGCTGCCTGTATGCATTAATATTCTATAATAAATATCCTTAAAAACAGACTGTCCTGGCAATATCGGTCCGGGAATAAACGCTTCTGCATTATTCTGAGGGTTTAAAAACCAATCTGGGTTTTGTGCCAATACAAACTCAAGACCCACAGGTTTATAATCTATGATGTTAATATTTGCTGCAGGAATTGTACCTTGATTAAATACTTCTATTCTGTATTGTAAAACATCACCATATTTATAAGCTGGTGAAGTTGGTGTCACTATTGTTTTTCTCAAAGCCAAATCAAATGTACAAGGACCAAAACTGCCCGGACTTACATTGTCAGAACACATTGGCGCATATCTAAAAGATGCAGTCGCACTTACCGTTGTATTCATTGTAGGTTGCCAGTCAAAAGTAAAAGAATGACTGCCATCTACTGTATTGATCGGCACTTTGAAAGTCCTGCCTAAAACATCCACCGTTATGGTGTCACTACCATTCAAAAAAGCATATGTATACACGTTATCTTCCCAATCTAAATCCACTGTAACCACTCTTTTTAAGGTAGTGGTTGTGGCGGACCAACGGTTACATTCATTTCCAGATTACACATGGCGGTCATTCCTGCATCCACATACAATGTTTCGCTATCCAATGGTAAAAAATAATTAGGCGATCTTCCTGTGGTAATATTGGCTACACTATTTACACCTTGTGTCCCTAGATTTGGAGTAGTGACCATAAACCCATTTAATGGTACAAATTCTACAAAATAATTGCCTTGCGGTAAATAATCAAATAAGTAACTACCATTTGCATCCGTCGTTGTAGATGAGACAATCGTTCCATTATTCGCATTATAAAGATTGACAGTCAGTCCAGATATAGGAACTTCTCCAGAGTCCTGAATCCCGTCTTTATCCAAATCAAACCAGACATAATCGCCAATCCTTGTATTAGCTGTGCCACAATCCGTGCCTGTAATTTCATAATTGTAACTGGCAGGACAGCCATTGGCATCCGTGTAAGTTAAGCTATAATTAGTTACACCTGGAGCTACGGAAGTAATATTTGCATATCTATTGTCAGGTCCGGGAAAGGTAAGCCCTGTCGTAGGCGTCCATACATATCCAGTGCCTGAAATTGTTGCAGCGGGTAGCGAGTATGATTGATTTTGGCAAGCTTGCAAGGAAACCATATCCATAAATGCAGGAAAAATAGTTATAGCTACGGTATCATAAACATAACAATCATCACCTGCACTCGTACGAATCGCATATTTTACTATCTGATTCATTCCGGTGGTATTGACCATCCTAAAATTGGTAGGAGTAGTGGTAGTAGATGATAATAAAGCCAGATTTGAACCGTCTATGCTAACCCATTGGACTGCATATCCTGTGGTAGCTGCAGGTCCGATTGCCAATATTGTATTACTGCAAACTTCAGGCTCAGTATCCATCGTGATGTTGATCTCAGGTGTTACCTTAAATGATGTTTCTAAATCACAAGTGCATGTAAATGCAGGATCTAATACAGCTATCACTGAACAAATAGATGGAGTACCTGCGGTGTATGTACCCATACCCATGATAGAAATCGTTTGGTTTGGTAATAGTACTGAAGCATTTGTACCTGATACGGTGGTGATAAATACATCTCCAGCGCTTAATGATCCATCACCATCTCTATCATCATAAATACGCATATTGATAGTAGATCCGGCTTGCAATGCTGCACCCATGTTGAGTATTGTAGCATTAAATACAGCCTTTACTTGATTGGCTGGCGCCGGGAGTAACGTGAGAGAACCGGTGAGGCTTTGAAACTTTAGTTTTGGTTTTACGATGGAGACTTTCTGTGTACCTTCTCCTGCTATTACTCCGACATTACATGTTTGTGTACCACACAAATCATTGATCGTAGAGTATGCTTGTACCACGATCGTATAATCAGTACATAGCTGACCAATGTCAACTGCCTCCACCTGAATGCTAAAAGAGATATTGGAGTTCAATCCTAGTCCGGGTCTAAATGGCCATGCCAAAGTCTGAACACCGCCAATATTGGATATCAAAGGTGGTGAAGATACAGCATTGCTGATAGGTGTATATGATCCAGGTACATACACGATACCCGGTGGCAATATATATTTGATAGAGTCATTTACTGATGGCGATCCACTATTGAGTACCATATTCACAACAGAAAGGCCTCTCTGATTATTACAGGCATTGAGTGTCAAATCACCAAGTGCCAGGTTCACATTAAAACTTGGAGGTTCTGAAGTTACTCTGATTCTGGCAGCTGTTTTTGATATTGCAGTAAGTGGGTCTCCACAGGCACTGTTTGCAGTTGTAAGAAATCTCGCCCTCGAACCCGATGCAAAATTGCAGGAAGTCACTGTCCTGAATCTTAAACTCACTTTATTTCTGGTCAGTTGTTTTGAACCCACCAATCCTACTGTATTTAATACATTATTGAGTGGAGACACATCCATGTCAAAACCTCCTAAAATGGGATTTGGATTTGTAACATTAGTGTATGTACCTCCATTAGTCACGGAGGGATAAGCTAACTGCATACTCCCCGGCACAAATGTTTCATTTGGTGCAAATTGTGCCTGAAAATATATATCTCTCAAATATCCTAAATTGGTACTTAGTATTTCCACTTCATAAGTGACCTCATTGCATAAATCTGTAATGATATCCACTGCAGGTGTCAAAACATTCATATTGAGTCCAGACCCTGCAGGTATAAAGTATATTTTAGATGGATCTGCACAAAGTGCCTCTTCTACAGTGGTAGGATAACTTTCGCATCCCCAACCGGCAACAAACTCCAGGCTGTCTCTCAAACAGTTATTTGTCCTGACTCTCAAGATAAGGCCTTTTCTGCCATTTGGCCCAATATTGCCCAATGGATAAATGCCAAACGGTAATGGGGTTATGACCATATTATTACTTGAATCTATCAAATCAAAGCCCACCAATCCTCCACTTGGACTTCTTAAAGTGACAAATGAATTTGGGGCATTAAAATTGGTAATGTTTCTAACATTTAGGCTGACATCTTCACTGGCAGAACAGATGCTCACATTTACAGAAGATGCTGCTGCTACAAGTTGTGCTCCACCTAGGTATTCAAATGTTTTGGTCATTGAATTTACTTGCAATGTATCTTTGCCAAACAACTCACTGTCAACCCCTAATATTTGTTCAAACATGTAAGAATACATACCTGGCAAAGACTTACATGATCCTTGAATTCTTGGATAGTAGTCAATTGTAAATCCTTCATCTGTAGGTATTCTAGGATTGCCAAGACTATTCAGATATGCTTCTGTGTTTAGTTTTAACTCATTACTGTTTATAGTAATGAATGACGATGGTATGGTGCCATTGACTAGATTTACAATATTAGTACTTCCTGGACTAATGTTTTGGGTCAAACGAATGCCCAAGCGATCAGGTCGATGAACGAATTCGTCTGGTTTTGTAAATGTAAACTCTTTGGGAATACCGATTTGTCTGATTTCATAAGGAAACTCATCTGTTCCCCTTCCACCCAGATACAATCTTTCTCTTACAAAAATTCTGGCAAATCACAAGCGCCAAAATTGGAAGCACTCATTTCTCTTTCTCTCTGAATGCCAATCTGAGACACTCTGTCTTGTCTGACATTACACTGGTTTACAGTACCCAATCCAAATCGCATATTGGACAAGTAAAATTGGGTGGGTACAGTGATTAATCGTTGTATTCCTGAAAATGGATCATTTATTTTGTAATTGATGTTAACGATGACTCTGTCATTATTATCAAAAGTATATGTATTAGGTATGGTACATCCTAAGGCATTTAATGCTGCTGGTGAAAAATCAGCAATGATTCTAGTTCCTGTAAAATCAGCGGTCAAAGGCACAGCATTGCATGTGTAGGTGGTAGATGCACTTACATCTATTATCATCACTGTAGCACTTAAAGGAATGAAATTGGCATGATCTAAATCTACAACGGCAAAACCATGTGTAAAAGTGGAAGAATTATTGGCCACAGTCCCTTCAAAGTAGGCATTGAGTGTGTCTCCTGTGATAAATCTATCTCTTTCTACCAATGCGAGATTTATAGATGCACCATCAGGGGTACGATCATTATTATTATCAGGAATACCAAAGTTGGTTCTCCGTACTCTAAAATCGTCAAATACCATACCCTGACAAATACAAGGACCAGGACCAGGGCAATGTAATCTCATGTTTAACGCTGGATTTGCCCATATACATCTCGTCCTACAATTGGTACAAGTAGTATCTATGGTAAGATCTGTCTGAGCGGTGATATCAAGATCCCAAAATTGTGAACATCCAGTCGCCGTCCTTTCTGTGCAATCACTTACAACATTAAACCGGAAGTTGTTACCTCCACTAAAGATAAACCCTAAAGGACGCAAAGCATTATTCCAACGAACAACAACCGTATCAGGTGCTCCAGCGGTTCCATCTACATAAGTTTCTGAAGGGTTAGGAAATTCTAACCCATTAGGATCCGTCCAAACTATCGAATTTGGAATATAATCTATGCCTTGAGGCAGTATATATTTAGTTTCAATGTATGCATTTGGATAACTTCCATTAAACCAATCCAACTCCATGCTTGTAGTAGTATACTGTACACTTCCTGATGTGAATAAATCCTGGGTTCCTTCTACATATCCACCGATATATGCATCAAAGTCTGCTGTCTCTACCCTGCTATCAGAAGTAAATCTAAAACCACAATTTTCAGTATAGCTATTGATCCTGACACTGCTATTATATATGTCATTGGTACTACAGCCTGTTGTACATAAACAACTGTGTAATAAAGAATATTGAATTTCAATATAACTACCTGCCGGGATATCAACATTTCGGATTGTATCTCTGACAGATCGAACACCACCTGAACAATGGGCTGGGGAATTGCTAACATCAATCATCTGATCCATCACTAACGCACCCATTTGATTCCTGATCTCTATAGACGCTACATTTATGGCATTGTTTCCTGCAGTAATAGTATACACCAGCTGGGCTAAAGGAGCAGTTCCTGTGTTGGATACCCTTACAGTAACTACAGATGGATTGTCTACAAAACATGCTGGTCTGGTAGCAGAAGTAATAGACATAGAAACATTAGGAATGGCGTCTCCAAAACTTATACCTGTAGGCCTTGTATTTGATGTCTGGCATGTTTGTCCATAACAACCAAATCTGGCACTTCTTAATAAATCCTGGGCCGGAAAAGCACAACTGTTAAATGTCCAGGTTTCTACTACTTGAATGGTATTGCCCATATAAGGTACACCAACGCCTAATGCTGCATCAAGAAGGACTCGATTTATAATATAACAGTTTTGGGTAGGTGTAGAAGAAAACAAAGGAATATTCATTCCCCCGATAGTTATCCCTGTCAATGTTGCATTAGGATGAATGTTTAAACAATAAAAGACAGAATCTATGGCACCATTACCACCATTAGCCACAGTGTTGGTGATCATGTAGGTTCCCCCTGCAAAAGGAGTTAAAGTAGCAGGAGTCGAAGCTGTAATGGATAAATCGGCCGACTGAACAGGAATAAAGCTGGTGTTGACTTGGTGAGCATTATTTTGAATACATGGTTGTGTTGTATTTTTGCAAAAAAACTAAAAGAATATGAACCTGAAGCCACTGTGCATGTTGCCCTGACGAGAATATAAAATTTTGCAGAATCCTGAGGTAAAATATTTGGAATAGAGATCGAATCATTGATACCCGTATAAATCACGCCCATACCTGACACCCCTATTTGCACAAATCCTGCGGGTAGATTTAATCTGGAAATAACGTTTTTCAGTGTGTCGTGTGGGCCTCCAGTATTTCTTATGGTCACATGGACAGTATCCACTGCACCACATCTGGATAGTAAAGATGGTGTGCGTGTATCTATCCGCATACTGTTGGTTGGGATCAATACATTGACCTCATTGCTGGTTGTAAGCGTAGTTCCACAGGTCATGCTATTACATCCAAAATTGGATAATCTAGAGATGGTATTGATAGTAGGTAAATCACAACCAATGACCCGCCACTTTTCTGTGATCATTACATTTGCACCGCTACCCAATGTTGGCAAATTGAAGCAAGTAAATCCGACTGGTGATGATGAGGATGGTGTCAGTGGCGTGCCAGACACTTCTACACCGATCAGCTGTATGTTTGGAGCACCTTGTACACAATGCCTTGCACTATCTGTCGCTCCAGGGCCTGCATTATTGATGGTCATAGTATACATTAGGGTATCTCCCCTATTTACATTTGTGGTACCGGACGGAGCACCAGATATTGACAAACTTGCACTATTTACGGCCACGCTCGGCGAAGTGGATGTTACCAATACATCTGTTCCTGGACAAACGGGATTGTGCAAAATAGAAATACTATCCTTTGTAGTTCCAGTCACAGAACAATCAATCTTCTTTGTATAACAAATGACGACTGCTTGGCCATCATTCAGGCTAAAAGGTGATAATGCCTGCGTGACAGAATTATATGTAATAGTAGCTGGAATAATAGTCACACCCGAAATAATGGTACCAGAAGGAAAAAAAAGCGAAGCTCTGATATTCTGCACATCAAAACCACTGCCTGAAACATTTCGAATGGTATCACAAAACATAACAGGAGTATTACATCTACTTATGGATGTAGGACCTGAATAGGTCATCTGCAATTGTGGTGAAGAAGGCCGCAATACGGTAACCAGATTTGTCACCGGAGCAACTGAACCTCCTCCATGATCAAAACTTGTTGAGATTGTATATGGTCCTCCTGAAAGATGGATAGCATTCGTACGAATCGATAACACAAATTCAACAGAATCCATGTCATTAAGTATCCCATCAAGCTTAAATGTGTCACGGACTCCTGATATGTAATTGATATTAGGAGATGTTGAAGATCCCGTTTTGCCAACAAATGTACTGAAGACCAAAGTACCCAAGTCGACAACAAAGCGTCCATCTGATATTGATGAACCGGTATTGTTGACTAATTTGACAGTGAGCCTGGCTGTGTCTCTGCATACTTTTAGAGACGATATATCTAGTCTGGTAGTCAATGTCTGACCAAAACTAATGGATAACTGAATGAAAAAGACAAAACAAATCAGAGCTATCTTGTATAAAACAAGATACTTCTTCAAAGCAGTAAATTGGGGTTGCTTGAATAAAACTGTGTTTGTCATGAATAGAATTTTTATTAAATAAAATTCTACTTCATTCTCTTTACCCTTAAAACAGGTATTTCAACTATTTACGCTAATAGTTTCAGGTTGGAAATGCAAAGATATATATTTACACATTAAATATATAATAATATATGTTTTTTTTGAAAAATATATATTATTGCTGAAAGATAAACTCCAAAAATCACTTCTCTAAAAAATCCAGGTCTCTGTCGTGTGTTTCCGGAATGGAGTATACAGAAATAAATCCTAGAGTAAATGTCAAAACACCAACTATGGCTCCGGCAATAATCACACCCATGGATGGTTTGGCCGCCATGTAGATGGAGGTCATGATGACCACTGTTCCTCGCACCATATTAGGGATAGTCGTAGCTGCGGTAGCCCGAAGGTTGGTGCCAAACTGTTCTGCACCGATAGTAACGAACATAGCCCAGTAACCGATTCCAAATCCCATCCATAAACAAAGCATATACAGTGATGTAGCTGACTTGATTCCGGCAAAAAGATAAATGATACATCCTGCTAAAGTAAACAGCATCATATACCCCACTGCTTTTCTTCTTGATTTTAACGCATGGCTAAAAAATCCGCTGATAAGGTCCCCGGTAGCAAGACCTACATAACACCACATGATGGCCAATCCTGGTTTAATAATCTCTTCTATCCCTAATGCTTTTCCAAACTCATTGCTGAAAGTGGCCAGAATACCTATGACAAACCACGTAGGCAATCCAATGGCTATACATTTAAGGTATAGAAGCAGTCTTTTTTCGTTGGAAAAAAATGCAAAAAAGTTTCCTTTAGTAACATGCCCTTCCTGTCTGATATTTTTAAACAATCCGGATTCAAATACGCCTATTCGCATCAGTAAGAGGAGCAAACCCATACCACCACCTATAAAGTATGCATTTCTCCAGTCAAACAGATCAGCTGTAAAGTAAGCTACTACAGCACCAAAAAGTCCGACACCGGCAACCAATGAAGTTCCGATAGCTCTCAGCCTTTTAGGCAAGATTTCAGAAACGAGTGTGATCCCGGCACCCAATTCTCCGGCCAGGCCTATGCCTGCAATGAAGCGTAATATTTTATATTGTTCAGGTGTCTGGACCAAGCCACAGGCAATATTGGCAAGAGAATACGTAAGTATAGAGCCGAACAGAACGGACAGCCGGCCTTTTTTATCACCCATGACACCCCAAAGAATACCACCCAACAGCAGCCCTGTCATCTGCCAGTTCAGGATACTTGCACCCTGAATGGACAATTGTTCTTCATTCAGACCCATAGATGTAAGGCTGGGAATGCGTACTATACCAAATAACAACAGATCATAAATGTCTACAAAGTAGCCCAAGGCGGCCACAATAACAGGAATACTTAAAAGGTGCTGAAGGTTTGTTTTTTTTGTCATGTGTTGATGGCTTTGTAATGATCCAACAAATGTAATGGATTTTTTTTCTTATTGGAGTGATCAATACCAAAAAATACCATAACCAGCACAAAATGTGTTGGGTCAAGTAAGCTTACGCATGAATTGGCGTCGGCTTTGAGCGAAGGTGGGTACCCTTTTTATCTTCATGCACAGCTTTGATCTCAGCGATAACAGATAGAGCAATTTCTTCTGATGTTTCTGCCCCAAGATCTATACCTACCGGACTGTAAAGGGCATGTATCTGGCTATCAGTGAGGGGACAGCCTTCATCAATGAATTCCCGGAGCATTCTTTCCAGTTTTTTTCTAGGACCTAACATCCCTATATATTTTGGGTTGATGTTGCATAATTCTTTTATCAGTGCTTTATCGTAGTTGTAATTATGAGTCATTAAAACAAAGTAGGTGTAATCATCTGCTATGATTTGTTTTAATATTTGATCTGGTTTGGCAACCATCACTTGACAAGCTGAAGGAAAACGCTCTTTTTTAGCATAATTGGATCTTCCATCTATCACCAAAGCATCCCAACCCATGATGGATGCCATGTCTGTTACGGGCTGTACATCATTCCCGGCACCAGCTATGATCAACTGGATAGCAGGCGGTACAAATTCCAGGAATATGGTTTTCTTTTGATCATTTCCCTCCACATCCAACCAAATACTCCTCTTATTTTCCAAAACTTTATGGCAATTCTTTTTTATAATTTGCAACAGATGATCTGATATATCATGAGTAAATATTTTTCCTGACTCATCTATACTCAATTTGGTTCCTGAAGTAGTTTGAGATTTTTCGCTGTTGGAAAATAAAGTAACCACGACTGTTGCTAATCTTGTCTGGCTGATATTTTGTAAAATTTGTATTGGATTTGCAGGATCAGAATGGTTGATAGGTTCTATCAGAATTTTGATGATTCCATTACATCCCAGCCCAACACCGATGATGGCGTCATCTTCATCCATAGTGTCGTAGGTGACCAATGAAGGTTGCTGACTATTGATGACAAGCAGCGCTTTTTTCATGGCATCACCTTCCAGGCATCCGCCACTTATGGCTCCTGAGAGCATTCCGTCTTCTGAGATCAGCATCCTTGCGCCGGGTCTGCGGTAGGCAGATCCTTCCACACTGATGACAGTGGCTAATGCACATTTTTTTTCTTGAGATTGCCACTTGCCAAAATTTACCACAATGTCCCTGATCTCTTTCACTTGATGGCCATTAAGGTTATTTTCTTATCCTATTATTTTTTGCTCTCCAGCAAATGGTTGGTTGTAATATCTTTTACCTGTCGCTTTGTACAATGCATTTGCCAGTGCTCCTACGACAGGTGGATTCAGTGGTTCTCCAAGTCCTGTCGGGTCTATTTGATTTTCAACAAAATGTACATCGATGCTCTCGGGAGCTTCATTCATTCTGATCAGGTGATAACTGTTGAAATTGGATTGCTCTGCAATTCCATCTTTGATGGTGATAGCACTATACATGCTGTGACCTATTCCGTCGATGATACCACCTTCACAAAGGTTGGTAGCTGCAAGTGGATTGACTACTATACCGCAATCTACGGCAGCGGTGACTTTTTTGATCACGGGTTTTTTGTCTTTCATTTCTATATCCAGCACCTGGGCTACATAAGAATTATGGCAGAAATAGGCTGCAATACCTCTATGAATGCCCGGGTTTTTTTTGCCCCATTCGGATTTTTCCTTCACCATTTTGAGTACACCAGCATATCTGTCTGCATCATAATCATTATCTTTACCTACAGGATTTATCTTTGCCCTTTCCAATAACTCCAACCTAAGATCAATAGGATCCTTTCCCATAGTCTCGGCAAGTTCGTCTATAAATGACTGTTCGGCTCCGGCTATAAAGTTGGATCCGGGAGCTCTGAAAGCACCGGTACTGACATTGGATGGAATTATAAATTCTTCTGCGAGATAATTATCCACTGATCCGGCGGGAAATCGATTGGCAGAAAGTGGGCTATCCTGCATACCTCCGCATTTGACATGAAAAGCGGTCAGCTTTTTATTTTCGTCCAGTGCAGCCCGATACATAGCATAATAGGCCGGTCTGTATATTCCGCACGTCATATCATCTTCTCTTGTATATATCAACTTGACAGGTGCTTTTAATTTTTGGGATATTACTGCCGCTTCTATCAAAAAATGACCATACAATCTCCTTCCAAAGCCTCCTCCCATGCGGGTCAGCTGAATATCAATCTTTTCAAGTGGCATACCCAATCTCGCAGATACTGATTTTTCCATCACTTCAGGGGTTTGGATAGGTCCTACTAACGCTGCTTTTTCATCAGTGACATGTGCAAAAAAGTTCATGGGCTCCAGGGTATTGTGTGCCAGGTATGGGGCTGTGTAGCTGCGTTCGAGGATAGTGGCTGCTTTCTTAAATGCGCCTTCAGGATTACCATCTTTTCTGACTGTATTTTTTGATGTGGTTACAAAAGATTGCATTATTTCTGATTGCTTTTCAGAACTTTCCATACCAGCAGGAGTGACCACATCTTCAGTATTTCCCCACATGGATTTGGTTTCTTTACTTGTTTTTATTGGTTCCCATTCCGTTTTGATTTTCTTTTTTGCATTCATCACTTCCCAGGTAGTATTTCCTACGATTACCACCAGATCATTAAAAGTAATGGTGTCCAATCCACCTTTAGTAAAATCATCATTATACACTTTGATCTTAAATATATCTTTAATACCGGGCATTGACTTTACTTCTGTGTCATCATATGATTTTAATTGAAGTCCAAAAGCGGGTGGATGAACGATCATAGCTATCATCATACCCTCTTTGTAGTAATCCAAACCAAACAATGGCTGACCGGTGACTATCTTTTTTGCATCGACATTTTTTCTGGGTGTACCTATGATTTTAAAGTCTTTGATATCTTTCAGTTTTACTTCTTTTGGTACAGGAATGGTTGCTGCTGCTGATGCCATCTCGCCGTAGCCTGCTGATTTTCCACTGGTTTTATGATGTAAAACACCAGCTTCTGTGGTGATTTGTGATATCGGGACATTCCATGCTTTTGCTGCAGCTTCTTTGAGCATATGCCTGGCTGTAGCACCTGCCATTCTCAGAGGTTCCCAGCTCTGACGTATAGCCTGACTACCACCGGCAATCTGCCGTTTAAATATACTGACATCCAATGGAGCCTGTTCGACGATGACATTTTTCCAGTCTATATCCAATTCTTCAGCCACAATCATCGGCATAGAAGTTTTAACATTTTGGCCAATTTCAGGATTTGGTGACATGATGGTTGTCACACCGTTATTCCCGATTTTAAGATATCCGTTGATTTTAAACCATTCATCCGGCATTTTCAGTAATTCTTCGGTGGATGATTTGCACGATGCCAACCAACTAAATCCCAGCATCATACCTCCACCTGCCATCACTGAACTTTTCATAAAAGTCCTTCTTCCAACGGTTGTTTTGAAAAGTGTCATATCTTGTTTATATTTAAATTTGAAGGATTTTGGCATAATGTTTACATATTTTTGGCTGCTGATTTGATGGCAGCTTTTATTCTGGTATAAGTCCCGCATCGACACAGATGACCACTTAGGGCAGAGTCTATGTCTTTATCATCGGGATTGGGGTTATCTTTCAGAAAAGCGGCAGCAGTCATGATCTGGCCAGCCTGACAGTAGCCACATTGAGGTACATCGTGCTCCAGCCAGGCCTGCTGCACAGGGTGGCTGGCATCAGCTGAAAGACCTTCGATAGTTGTAATGTCTTTATCTCCAACAACACTTATGGGTAAAATACATGACCTTGTAGCTTCACCATCGAGATGCACAGTACAGGCCCCGCACAAGGCTATTCCACAACCATATTTTGTGCCTGTAAGTCTAAGGTGATCGCGAAGTACCCAAAGCAAGGGAGTAGTAGGGTCGATATCTAAGTTATGTGTCTGACCGTTGATTTTCAATGTATATGCAGCCATAATGGTAAAATTTTCGGATTGTCAAAAATAATGTACAAATATAAACATTTTTTTTGATTTTTGAAATATTTAATATTTAAGAGTGTGTATAAAAAACCGCACAAATTCAAATTTTCTTCCTCGCTACCCTCATTCCCAAGCATAGCTTGGCAGGCTCTGAAGTGCCTGTCAAACAACGCTTGAGACGACCCGCTCAATTCAACCACGATTTTATCGTTTATTAAAAAGAACACTGAAAAAGTGCAATTCCATCTAACTCACCAAACACATTGTTTATTAATTATGGAAAAACCCAGCTATCGTAATATATTTTTTTTGCATATAGGCTTGTTTCTTACGAAGGACAAAATAGCAATCAGTTTCTTTAGCGAAGGCATTAACTTCTATTTTGTAATACACACTATTTAGGATAAATCAAATTTTTATCCGTTTTACAGAGTTAGGATATCCTGAAAAAAGCATCACCACTCATTTTTTAATCATCATATTCAGACCATCCCTGAATGGAATTATAAAATTTTCTACTCTGACATCCTGTCTTACCATATCATTAAAATCGTGCAAAGCTCTGGTCTTTTTATCCATTTCCTGATCGAGTACCTTTCCGCTCCACAACACGTTGTCAGCTATAATAAGTGCCCCTGAATTACATTTGGGTAACACCATATCATAATACTGTCTATAGGATTCTTTATCTGCATCTATAAACACCATGTCAAAACTATGGTCGAGCGCCTGAATTATTTGTCGGGCGTCGCCAGTGATGATATCTATTTTTTGTTCATATAGCGAGCCTTTGATCAATGATCGGGCCAGATCAGCATTTTCAGAATCATATTCTACGGAAATTATTTTACCATTTTCAACCAATCCCTTTGACAGACAGACAGCTGAATAACCAGTAAAAGTGCCAATTTCGAGAATTGTTTTTGGTTGTTTCAGAATGCTCAAAAGTGTGAGCAAATGACCCTGCAGATGGCCTGAAAGCATGCGAGGCGATAACGTTTTGAGATGCGTCTCCCTTTCTATTTTCAGAAGCAAATCATCAGAAGGTTTGGATTGATTTTCAGCATAACTGTATAGTTGTTCAAGAATATCCTGCATAGTCAATGATTTTTAAGATTGAATTTTTTATTTAAAAGAGGATACAAAATCACCGTCAAAACGATAATGGTTGCACCAATATAAAACATAAGGTTTAGCTCTTTATGTTCTTTCAAAATGAAGGCAGCAAGTAAAATACCATACACTGGCTCAAGATTTACTACGAGATTTAAAGCAAATGCACTTAAATGTTTTAATGCCTGTAATGTAAGTACCTGAGCTAAAGTTGTACAAAGTAAAGCAAGCAAAATCAGATATAACCAGTCAGAAAGTGTCGGTGGCATCAATTCCCCTGTCGAAAAGCCTGCAAAATGGATAACTACCAGCAAAATAGTGATCATCATCCATGCACCTGATAATTCAATAAATGAAATGGTATAAGGGTCAGCTTCCTTGATATAAGCCTTGTTTAATGTGGAAAAAACAGCCGCCAGAAAAGCAGAAGCAAGACCTACCCAAACACCTGCCATATATTGAACATCAATGTTATTGACCACCAGAAGCATGCCCGGAATGACAAGGAAACCCATAAAAAGATTCAATTTATTGAATTTTGTTCTTGCCCAAAATGGCTCTATGACAGATGTAAAAAGCGAAGTGGTACTCATACATATAAGGCAGACTGATGCATTTGAGAGTTTTACAGAACCATAAAAACAGATCCAATGCAGGCCTATGATGATGCCAATGATGATATAAATCTTTATCTGTTTTGCGCTCAGATTTTTTAAAGTTTTTCCAAACCTTATGAGAAAAAACAAACTTATAGAAGTGATGAGTACACGCCACCATACTATAGATATCGCCGGCAAATGTATGAGGTCACCCAAGATGGCTGTAAAACCAAACAAAATTACGGCGATATGTATTTTTAAATAAGCTGATCTCGGGGAGGCATCATTCATCCATTAATATCCATTGTGGATGCACAAATGTAATGAAAACTCACTACACATTTAGTATTATCCATCTTTAGAAAAAGTACACATAGATTATCTGGAAATTTCAGTGCTCTGTCAAGTTTAAGTTCTAAAATGAAGATGTGAGATATTTTTATATAAATCAAGAAGATCGAAAAGAAATTATAGCAAACGATTTTAGTTGTGACCTATAGTCACCGTGCCAAAGCTAAGACAAATCCTATGGTTTGCTTTTTAACGCTGATATTGAAAATAAGGTCAAATTTTGGTGGTATTAATTTTGTCCATGTAGCACTGGTAATCATAAAAGGAAAACATAGCTGTGTCAATCAGATCTAGTAACCAGTAATACTTCCACCCGGTTCAGCAATGATTGCCCCATTTGAGTTAATACTTAATGTATGACCGGAAAAACCTAGAGAACCAAAAACCCTCACAATACCATTCCTTCTGACACATGCTCCGTATATAGTATTTGAAAATCCCGAGTGTGGAAATAAAATTTCACCATTGGGTGCCCGGACTATAATTTCTGCATTTAATGATGAGGCCATGTCTCCGTTTTCAGCAAACAATATACAATGTTGCATGTTAATAGAATTTGCCATGTCTACTCTCGCTTCTATGACCATTTTGCCTTTGTTGTTATACAGTGGATGTCCTCCAATGGCGTTTAATAAAAAAGGATTGTAGATAGGATCATGCTTGATTGTAAGACTGTCAATATTATTGGGGATCACATTTTTTATTCCATCATATGTCATATCATTTATTAGACCTCCATACATTCTAAAAATATATTCATTGTGAATTCCTGTTGCTAAATTTGCTATTGTTATTGATTTGGGCCAACCTCCTGGATTCATGCTAAAAATGCCGCCATGCCTATTATGTATTCCTATTGCAGTAGAATTTGACATACCAGTGTGTTCAATGTCAATTTGTGCATTTCCAATAATAACTCCTGAATTAGCTATACCAAAAGGTGCTGTGGGGCCAGGTCTGACATTTAGGCGTTGATTGATGTTCAATGATGCATTATTACTTGTCTCCAAAGAGTGACACCATGCTTCTACATCAATGTTTATTGAAGTGACACTTGAAGGCGCAATGATTACTATGTCATTAACGGTAGGTACTCCTGCTGGGCTCCAAAATGCCCCATTGCTCCAAACATGTGGTGGACTGCCACCAATCCAGTTTTTGGTGGTTTGTGAAAAAGAAGACTCCAGTCCAAAAATAAATAAAGATGTGATGATCAATAATATATTCTTCATATTAAAGTGGGTATTAGATGAATTCAATAAAATTAGAATTTTCAATACAAAGCTAAATCTTATAATTACAATGTAAACAACTATTATTTCAACGTAGTCATTTTTTTAGTGAATGGTTATAATTAGAATATAAGCAGTAGGTTGCATCATTTCATCATGCATCGCCTAGGACTTGTTTTAATTTTAAAAATACATATTTAAATTGAAAAAATCAGAATAAAATGAATTGAAAATTTGTAACTACTCAGGTACAAAGTTAAGCATTAGCTAATACTTGGAGAACGTTTAGATTTCTTTTTATAGCAGTATCAATAACTGATCTTAGGACTGCATAATATGAAGCACCTTGGTCTGACCTAAACTGACCGCTAACCTTGAGTTTTACCTTTACGTTTCTGATGGCTTGTTCGCTAAAGTTGTTGTCTGGTGGTACTTCCATTACTTTTAGAAAAGTAAGTAGATATTGTTGGTGTTTGTTTAGTCTTTTTTGTAAAGTATGTAGTTTTTTATCTTTGGAATGTATCTCTTTATTCAGTATGTGGTTTAGTGTTTTTTCAATTTGGTTGATTTGTGTTTCATAGTTGGCTTCAGCATTTGTAAGCATTATTTTTTTTTAGAGCCAAGGCTTTCCATATTAATTTAGTCAACTCGTAAGCCCATTTATTTCTCTTTTCAATAAAGTATTGTAATTCTCTAAGTATATGGCTTAGGCATATCTGACGTCCTTTTGCCCCTATGATGAAGTGTGCCTTCCAGCAATCATGGACCAATATAGTATTAACAAATCCTTCGCCAAAGTACTTCTCAATAGTTTCAAAGCCTCTATTTGATGAAACTACTATAAAGGTGACTAATCTTGTTTGCCATGCCCACAACCATCGCAACTTACCGTTTACCTTGCCTCCTGTTTCATCTGTTCCCACACAGCTACTTTGTTGTACCTCTTTTTGTATTTCTTCATACTGTGGCATACATCTTTGTGCCAAAGACTTTATTTTATTGACAATTGTTCCTTCGCTGATGTTTAGATTGAATACGTCTGCAAACATCTCTCGTATTCTGGATACGCTCACATACTGTCTGGCTGAAAAGTATCCACATAATGTCTCAATGTTTCGACCATAACTTATCGGACTCTTTACATGGTCAGGAAAAGAACTGACACAACAAGCTCCACAACTACAACGTCTTTCGTACACCCTATGCTCATATGTTTGTATGGCAATGGGCGGTATGTCTAAGACTTGTCGCCTTTCTTTCAATGTTGGAACATCGATATAAATTGTTCCGCATACTGGACACGTCTGGTCAATGTGATCAATTACCTCGGGTTCAGAGTGAAATTCTAATGTAGTTCCTTCGTGACCAGTTTGGCCTCCTGTTTTCTTGCCACTTTTTTGTCTGAGACTTTTTGTTGTTCTTTGTATATCCGTTGAGGGAGGAAGTGAACTGTTTGAGCTATTCTTTTTATGACTCAATTCTATTATCCTTGCCTTTAATTTTTCGTTATCTTCTTTGGTAAGACGTAATTCTTCTTTGGTAAGACGTAATTCTTCTTTTACCTCGACCAATTCTTGGCGAAGCTGCTCAACTAAAACTAATATGTAAGATAAATTTTCGATATTTTCTTGATTTTAAATCAAGTTCTATATCAATACTTTAAGGTTGGTCGTACAAAGTTATAACTCTTTTTGTATTTTTACAACTTTATTTTTATGCTTTTATACCTGAGTAGTTACGAAAATTTAAATTAATTCTCAATTTTCAAAAATTGACATTGTAGGGTTTGTTAAATTGACGTATGTTTGTGGGCAATTACTAAATAAACCAACCATGCCTGATGTCAAACTTTTTTCCGGGACCAATTCCCGGTATCTTGCCGATAGAATTTCTGGCTACTACGGATATCCTCTGGGGGATATTTCTGTCAAAACATTTTCTGACGGAGAGATGCAGGTAGTCATCAATGAATCCGTAAGAGGGACATACACTTTTTTTATTGCATCAACCTTTGGATCAGCTGATAACATCATGGAATTACTCCTTATGATAGATTCAGCCAAAAGGGCATCTGCAGGATATATAACTGCAGTAATTCCATATTTTGGTTATGCTCGTCAGGATAGAAAAGATAAGCCCAGAGTACCTATCTCTGCTAAGTTGGTTGCCAATATCTTACAGGCTTCAGGTGTGAATCGTATCATGACTATGGATTTGCACGCTGAGCAGATTCAGGGATTTTTTGACATTCCGGTTGATCACCTGAAAAGCGAAGCCATTTTTATGCCATATCTGGCAAAACAAGACCTGAGCAATGTGACTTTTGCATCGCCTGATGTAGGAGGTGTAAAAAGGGCAAGAAGTTATGCTAAATACTTCGAAAGAGACCTTGTCATCTGTGATAAAGAAAGAAGGGTAGCCAATGAAGTAGCAGGTATTACAGTCATCGGTGATGTCCAGGGTAAAGATGTCATTCTGGTAGATGATATCATCGATACTGCAGGTACCTTGTGTAAAGCTGCGGATGCATTGATTGAAAAGGGAGCAAAAAGTGTAAAGGCCATGCTGACGCATCCGGTTTTGTCAGGTAATGCATATGAAAACATACAAAACTCCAAAATTACAGCGATAATCGTAACTGATAGTATTCCGCTCAAACAAAAATCAGATAAAATTCAGGTACTCTCATGTGCCAAATTATTTGCAAGAGCGATAAGGAATACACATGAATATAAATCTATAGCCGCATTGTTTGTTGAAAAAAATGGATTATAAAAGGTGATTCATAGATGATTTATATTCTTTGAAAAAAAATTATCTAAAATGGGCACAAATAAACGCTGAAAGTCTTATCTTTGCGGCTCTTTAGAAATAACGACAATATTTTTGATATGACAACCATTGAAATAAAAGGGACAACAAGATCAGATTTTGGCAAAAAAGGCTCCAGAATAGACAGATCTAATGGTTTGGTTCCAGCAGTAATGTATGGTGGAGATGATGTAGTACATTTCACTGTCACGCCAGCATCAGTAAAAAATTTGGTATATACTCCTGATTTTAAAATTGCTGAAATTGATTTGGATGGAAAGCATTACAAAGCCATCTTAAAATCTGCTCAGTTTCATCCGGTTTCTGACCAGTTATTACACATAGATTTTTTAAAACTTATCGAAAAGACACCTATAAAAGTGGAAGTTCCTTTACGTTTTAAAGGCAGCTCACCGGGAGTAAAATTGGGTGGTAAACTTATACAGCAAATCCGTAAAATCAAGATCAAAACGACTCCTGAGTTTTTGGTGGATGAGCTTAAAGCTGATATCTCAAAACTTGATTTGGGTCAGGCATTAAGAGTAAGAGAAGTTACTGTACCTAAGGGTGTGGAAATTTTAAATAACGCAGCTACTCCGGTAGCACTTATCGAGATACCTAGAGCACTTAAAGCTGCTGCTGCTGCTGAAGCGAAAGCTGCAGATAAAGGTGGTAAGAAGAAAAAATAAACTTTTATAAGCTATAAGAAATTGTAAAGAAAAGGGTTGGTCAGGTCGGGTCAACCCTTTTTTTATTGAATTTTAATGGACACTTTTAGACATAGTTATTATATTTACAAAATTATTTGACTTAAAAGTTTTGAGATCATGAAGTTTCCTGTGTATGTAGTCCTGACAATCTTTTTTTTATCGTATTCAATTATTGATGCACAAAAACTACCTGTCGATTACGTCAGACCCAATTTAGGTTCTTATCATGCTCGATGGTTTTTTTATACTCCAGCTTGTGTGCCGTTTGGATTGGCCAAACTTGCTCCACATACCAATGCCTACGGTAGTATCGGGAGCTGGTTGCCATGTGGCTATAGTGACAGCCACTCTTCTATTGAGGGTTTTGGCCACTTTCATGAGTTTCAGATAGGAGGATTGGTGACCATGCCTACTACAGGAAAATTGCAAACTGTGCCGTCTACGGATGAGAAGCCTGATGAGGGATACAGGTCGAGATTTGATAAAAAAGATGAACAAGCAGAACCAGGTTACTATTCTGTCTTGCTCAAAGATACGGGCATCAAGGCAGAGCTCACAGCTACTACAAGAGTGGGATACCACAGATATACTTTTCCAAAATCCGATGCTGCATATATCATCTTTGATATAGGTCATAAGCAAGGTGAAAGTGGAGATGTGATTGATTCATATATCAAATGGGATGGAAAAAATACTATAGAGGGGTATATATACACCTATCCGGAATATGCTAAGTTTTGCGATCCCGGGCAGTATGTAAAAATGTACTTTTATGGAAAACTTAGTAAAAATGCTGCATCGTCAGGAAGTTTTGTTGACAGTATCATCACACCTGGTCCGAGCATGTCCAAAGGAACACATAATGGTTTGTATCTTAAGTTTAAAACCCTGAGCAAAGAAGTCATAGAAATGCAAATGGGACTGTCATATACCAGCATTGAAAATGCAAAAAATAATCTCATAACAGAAACAAAAGGTCAAACATTCAATACTGTAAGAGCTTCAGCCAAAAATAAGTGGAATGAAAAATTGGCAAGAATCAAAGTCACAGGTAAAAATGAAAATGACAAGATAAAATTCTATACAGGATTGTATCATGTGCTGCTGGGTAGAGGATTGGCCAATGATGTCAATGGTCAATACGCTCTTCCGGGAGGTAATACAGGAAAATTACCATTGGACAAAAAAGGACTTCCGGTAAGAAATCACTACAATACAGATGGTATGTGGGGCGGATGCTGGAATCTCGGCCCACTATGGGCGCTAGCTTATCCTGATTATTTTTCAGATTATATGCAATCCAATATAGATTTTTCTGATCACTCCGGCTGGTTGCACGACGGGCTGGCTGCGGGGGTTTATACCAATGGCGTACAGACCAATTTTATGGGATTGATGATGGCATCGATGTATCATAGTGGCATCCGTGATTTTGATATTCAAAAAGGCTATGAAGCATCAAGGAAAACGGAATTGGTGTATGAAGGCAGGAATCTGGGAAACGGAAAGTATGATCTTGAATATTTTATAAAACAAGGATATATCCCCAATTACGAGTACAAACTTTCTAATGGCTGGATATTTACATTTGGTGCATCACATACCCTGGAATATAGTTTTACATCTTACGCTGTAGGACAGTTTGCCAAATCACTTGGAAAAACAGATGACTATAAAAAGCTCACAAAGATGGCGGAAGGATATAAATTGTTGTATGACCCTGAGACTAAATTTATGAGGCCAAGAGACACGACCGGAGCCTTTATAAAAGACTTCAATGAAATGACAGCCTGGGTGGGATTTCAGGAAGGAAATGCCTATCAATATACTTGGTATGCACCACATGATGTCAAAGGTCTTATCGGTTTGCTGGGTAAGGATTACTTCAATAAAAGGCTGGAAAATATGTTTACAGTATCGCAGAAGTCGGGTTTTGGTGGCGGAAAGGAAATTCATAGTTTTTCCGGAATCGAAAAGATGTACAATCATGGTAATCAACCCTGTCTGTTCAACTCCTGGCTGTTTAATTATTCCGGCCAACCATGGCAAACGCAAAAATGGACCAGAGCTATCTGCAATGAATTTTATGGATTGGAAGCCATCGATGGTTACGGGTATGGCCAGGATGAAGATCAGGGACAGATGGGAGCATGGTTTGCACTTACTTCTATGGGGCTTTATGATGTACAGGGCCATGCAGCATCCAAGCCTACTTTCCAGATAGGAAGCCCACTCTTTGATAAGATAGAGATAGACCTGCATCCCAAATATTATGGTAAAAATAAAGTCACTATCGAAACCATCAATAACAGCTCATCCAATATATACGTGCAATCAGCCACACTGAATGGAAAAACACTGGACAATAGCTGGTTTTACAGAGATGAATTGATGAAGGGCGGAAAACTTGTATTAAAGATGGGTGACAAACCCAATACAGCGTGGGGCGTGAATATCCCACCACCATCTATGAGTGATGAAAAAGAATAAGAATTTTTTAAAAAGTTGTAAAGCCAAATAATAAAAGTTTAAACATACCTTAATTCAAAACCTGCAAATTTAAACAAAAAAAAACTGGAATACAACTATAAAAGGTCAAAGCATTTTTCACCAAACTTATTTTCTTAAAAAAGAAAAATCACTTATGATTAAATTACTACTCCAAAATCAACCTATCAATATCAGATACTGGAATGTTTAATTTTGACGCGATGTCAGACTTTGAAACTCTCAATTCAAGCAGGAATTTTATTGCTTCCTCTTGCTTTCTTTACGCTTCCTCTCTTAGTTTACGCTCATCAACAATTCTATTTTCATAGTCCTGAAGTTCTGAAAGGAAGTCGTCCTCCACAATCATAATGTCCCGAACTTCCTGTTCCTGGGTTGCACTTTGTAATCTGCGGATGATGGGTCTGAATTTCTCTGGAAAATCTGTCTCTTTTACATTCATTATACGATGATTTTGTGCTCTGTTGTCCTGATCAAAGATGCTTAATAAAACTTCCAGCTCATCGCGACGAGATTTGCGCAATGAAGGAATATTTATAATGATACCTTCATGAAAAAGGGCGTCTATGAATTTGGTTTTGGATGCTAATACTTCATTCGAATACCTATCTTTTACTGTCCGGGTGATATGGATGACAAGATAATTTTAAAATTCTGAAAATGACTCTCCTAAAAAGTAAATAGGTAATATCGGTATTCCAGATTTGAATGTGTTTTTGGCGTGATCATCGGCCCATTCAAACAAATTTTCATTCATATACTGTTTTCCGAGGTACTTTCTGAATCTCATGTTTTCATTAGTGAATTTGGAATTCTGTACTTCGATGATGATCAGTTTTTAATTGCCATCTTTTTCCTTAATACGGGCTGAGAAATCCAATCGATAGATGGATAAATTGAAAACAGTATAACGTTTTGATAATTTTTTATCATCATCAACTTTGAAATGACTTAGCTCTTGTGGCAAAAATTCTAATTCGATGATGTCTAAATCTGTAAGTGTGGACAATATAATTTTGGCCACCTTATTGTCTTCCATCAAGTATTTAAAAACGACATCATATATGGGATTTGCTATCTCCATTCTCCAAATTATATTACAAAGATATAACAAAATGAACAATCATAATATGATTTTTTTTTGAAGCATTTGAACAAGCCCCAATGGTCGCATTGAATCATAACAATTCATACATATGAACATCATATCCATTTTGAAGCTTAACTTTTCTGGGTGTATCCCATTCTTTCATTCGATCGCTAAAGGTTCTATATTTCTCCCTTCAGGCCGGTCTACCGATTAGGCATGGTATTGGGTAAAAAATGGTTGATTATAATAATATATTTGTTTTCGGGGCAAGCTCAAATTTAAAATTTTGACAAAAGATGTTTACCTAAACAGAAAATTGAATTAATAAATATTAATACATAATTATAAGATATACAATATATTATGCATTATTTTTTTGCAATTTTTTTCTGCCCACCATTAGTTAAGGTATACTCAGATAAATAAAAAGCCCACTGCTATCTGATAGCCTCCAGTAAGACAATATCGAACGCCGAATTGACAGCAGCACTACCATTTTTGACTTCTGACGCCAAACCTGAATAATGATCCAAAAGCTTTTGCCCATCTTTAAAGATGGTACTTACTGGTATGGATTTATTGCCTTTCAGCTGATTGACAGCTATAATGACTTTATCTACAAAGTTACCCTCAGAGTAGCTTCTTGAAAAAACATCCTTTTCAATCAGAGTATGTTTTCCTGCTCCTATGGCAATGTGCTTCCTTCTGAATGTACCGAGTTTTTGCCAGTGTACCAGCAGGTCTTTGGTTTGGGATGTACCCGTGTCTTCCCAGTTCATATAGGATCTGAGTGTGGCATCACCTTGAGCCTGAACATCAAGCCTTCTTCCTGTCTCGTCACCATAATAAATCTGAGCAATACCGGGAGCAAGCAATAGCTTAGTAGCTGATTCGTATGTTTTTGTTCGCAACTTGTCAAAAGGACTACCATCATCATGAGAAGAAACGTAATTCATTACAGATTTTCCTTTCAAGGGTCCGTTAAGTAGCTGATCATACTTTTGAAAAAACTCGGTCGCAGGTTTTGTGGCATCATATTTAAAATCAAAGTTGATAAGTGCATCAAAACCATTGGCAAAGTAATCCACCGTTTTATCTCCGAAATCAAAATTTCTTCCGGATCCGATGTTGTAATTGTACACTTCGCCCACCATAAAAAATGGCTGATTGTGCTGCAAATCAGACGGGTTTGCTTTTTTCCAAGTATCAAAAGCATTGACTGATTCTTCATATAAAGTTTTCCAAACTTCTTCTTCTGTATGTTTTACAGTATCTACCCTGAAACCATCAATTCCATATTTTCGTATGAGGTCAGTCAGCCATTTTATAATGTAATAATAAGGTCTGCGCGGATATCCTGTTCTCTTGAAAAATGCATCCAGTTCTGCTAATTCTTTTTCGTATCTTCCTTCCTTTTTCCATTTTTCTACAAGATGGGGTGGTAGCTGTACTTCCAGGGTAGATTCAGTTTTGACATCAGGGAGATTGTCCACAAGTGTACAGGTAATAGTAGAATTATATCCCTTGTAGGTGCATTTGGGGCTTGTCCTAACCCAATCATCCGGCCATTGAATATCAGTTGCTGTAACAGGTCCGGTATGATTGATTACGGCATCCATCAGGATACGAATGCCTTTTTTGTGGGCTGCTTCAACCATATCTTTGACATCTTTTTCTGTACCCAGTCTGGTATCAATTTTAGTCCAGTCTTTGGTCCAGTAGCCATGAAAACCATAGGAAAATCCGGTTCCTTCATCAACGCCTTCCGTGATGTTCTCTACCAATGGAGTCATCCAGATGGCATCAACTCCCAGCTTTTCAAAATATCCATCATTTATTTTCTGAGTGATCCCTTTTATATCTCCTCCCATAAATCCACGATATGGAGCAGGAGTCTTTGAGTGATTAAAATCATTGCTTTTATCGCCGTTATTAAACCTGTCTGTCAGCAAGAAGTACACTGTAGCATTGCTCCATGAAAATGCATTTTTTTGTTGATGACTTGTCAATTGTTTTGGCGCATTACATGCCGTAACTAAAAAAATCACCCATAAAAAGGTCAAGAAATTTCGTACTACCATGATTACTGAATAAGTTTTTTGAGTTGCAAATATAGTAAAAATTTAGGGCTATACTCTTTATAGTTTGGGTGCAGATTCTTTTTTTTTGGGTACGGGATCATGACCGTGGCCGCCCCAGGGATGGCAACTCAATATTCTTTTGACACCCAACCATATACCTTTCACCGGACCCCATTCTTCTATTGCTTCGATCATGTACTGCGAGCAGGTAGGCTGGTATCTGCAGTTCTGCCCTAGTAATGGCGAGATCAGCATTTGGTAAAGTCTGACCGGAATTACAAAAAGTCTTTTAATCATTTGATACATCATAGCAAATAGGTTTCTGTGACTTTTTTATCATCAAATATTGTAAAAAACTTTTTCTTTTTGTTGACTGTGAAGTCCACGATATTTTTTTGATCGTTGAAAAGCTCTGTCAGTATCTTATTTTCTATTTCAAAGGTTTTTATGCCGCGCACTCCGGATATCTCAAGATAGCACCAAACAGCGATTTTGTCTTTGGACAACTCTTTACCTAACATTTCAGCGGTGTAAAATTTGCCATTGACTTTTAGGTTTAGTTTTTTGTTAATATAATTTTCAATGACTTCATCACAGTCTTTGCTTTCCTTTTCTGTAGCTATAAACAAGCCTTTTCTGCCTGTAAGTGCAATTGCATTCTCCAGATCGTCCAAAAAGATGTGAGCTGCTATCTGTACATCTCCTGATGTGGTTTCATAGTTGATCTCACATCGGCTGAGGTGGAAATCATGCGCAGTTTTCATCTCATTTTGATACTCCGTTTTTATACAAAGCAACATACAATATAAAGCTACAATCATATCAGCTTATCACATGATGAATCTTAGTCTAACACGGATTTCAGATTGATTGTTCCTCAAAGGCACAAAAAAAAGCCGGCATCATATGCTGATAGCCGACTTTTCAAAACTATTATTCACCTTTTAAAAGTCAAAACCTGATCTTAGGATTTGATACGATATAACCTTTACATCGCAACAAGCCCTTACTTTTTATCTCCGCTTACTTCTTCAAACTCTACATCTGTGACATCATCTGCCGCACCTTGGTTGGTACCTGCATTTTGCTGTGTATCCTGAGGACCACCGTTGCTTTCTGCATTTTGCTGCGCAGAATAGATGTCCTGAGATGCCGCCTGCCATGCAGCGTTCATTGCTTCTGATGCTTTGTCCACTCTTGCGAGATCTTCTAGCTTATGCGCTTCTTTGAGTTCTGTAAGTGCACTTTCTATAGCTGCTTTTTTATCTGCAGGTATCTTGTCACCTATTTCTTTCATCTGCTTTTCTGTCTGGAAGATAAGACTGTCAGCCATATTGAGTTTTTCGGCTCTTTCTTTGGCTTGTTTGTCTGTATCAGCATTGGCAGCAGCTTCTGCTTTCATTTTAGCTATTTCTTCCTGTGACAATCCTGTGGATGCTTCGATTCGGATATTTTGTTCTTTACCCGTACCTTTATCCTTTGCTGACACCTTGAGAATACCATTGGCATCCATGTCAAAAGTCACTTCTACCTGCGGAACGCCTCTAGGTGCAGGTGGAATACCGTCCAAGATAAATCTTCCTACACTTCTGTTGTCTCTGGCCATAGGTCTCTCGCCTTGCAATATGTGGATTTCCACACTCGGTTGGTTGTCAGCAGCGGTAGAGTAAGTTTTTGTCTTTTTTGTAGGTATGGTACTATTGGATTCGATGACGATGTCAAATACATTGCCCATAGTCTCGATACCCAGAGATAGTGGTGTTACGTCAAGAAGTAAGACATCTTTTACATCACCGCTCAATACTCCACCTTGTATAGAAGCTCCCAGAGCGACTACCTCATCAGGGTTAACACTTCTGTTCGGTTTTTTGCCAAAAAAGTCTTCTACAGCTTGCTGGATGGCAGGTATCCTCGTGGATCCTCCTACCAGGATAACTTCATCAATATTACTTTTAGACAATCCGGCATCTTTCAATGCATCTTCGCATGGTTTTAATGTACGCTTGATAAGGCTATCAGCAAGACTCTCAAACTTAGCTCTTGATAGTTTCATAACTAAGTGTTTTGGAACTCCGTCGACGGCAGTCACATATGGCAGGTTGATTTCAGTTTCTGCAGAAGTTGACAATTCTATTTTTGCTTTTTCAGCGGCATCTTTGATCCTTTGAAGAGACATAGGGTCTTTTCTGAGGTCAACATTTTCCTGTGACTTAAACTCATCCGCAAGCCAATCGATGATGACCTGATCGAAGTCATCTCCTCCGAGGTGAGTATCTCCATTTGTAGATTTTACTTCAAAAACTCCATCACCCAATTCCAAAACTGAAATATCAAAGGTACCACCACCAAGATCAAATACTGCGATGGTGCTGTCTTTATGTTTTTTGTCCAATCCATAAGCCAAAGCTGCTGCTGTAGGCTCATTGATGATACGCTGTACTTTCAATCCGGCAATCTCTCCCGCTTCTTTAGTCGCTTGTCTTTGTGAGTCATTGAAGTATGCAGGAACGGTGATCACCGCATCTGTCACTTCCTGACCAAGAAAATCTTCGGCTGTTTTCTTCATTTTCTGAAGTACCATGGCTGATATTTCCTGAGGAGTGTACAATCTGCCATCGATGTCTATTCTTACGGTATCATTGTCACCTTTGACTGCTTTGTAAGCTACTCTGCCTGCTTCTTTGCCCACTTCACTAAACCTATTGCCCATAAATCTTTTGATGGAAGCGATGGTTCTTGTAGGATTTGTGATGGCCTGTCTTTTTGCAGGGTCACCTATTTTGCGCTCTCCGTTGTCCAGAAAAGCTACTATGGAAGGAGTGGTTCTTTTGCATTCTTCATTGGCTATTACCACTGGCTCGTTGCCTTCCATTACTGCAACACAAGAGTTGGTGGTTCCTAAGTCTATTCCAATTATTTTACCCATTTTGAATTATGATTTTTATATTTTTTTGTAATGTAATTTTGTAAAACTGTAATATCATAGACAATCTGCGTGCCAACCGAAAATGGGCGTTTGTTTCTGCCAAAATGAATGCATTTGTGGCACAAAATTGGGATACAAACTGACAGAACGTCAGAAATTTATTGAAAATTCAGACTTTTTGTGATCTGTCCCCTTCTGAGTGAATCAAGGGTAACCGGAGTGAGTCCGATATTATTTCTGGTGAGTGTAGTTGCTGAAGAAAAAATTCCCAATGCTCCATTGCTCAGGTTGGTATACCTGGGTATTTCACCTGATGATGTGATACCAAGATTGGCCTGACCTATAGTAACATAGTCTTTTAGTTCTTTACCACCTGATGTGATGCTGATGGAGGCATTTTGAAAATATCGTTTGATCCCGGGATTTTTATCCGTGAGAGCTCCCTGAAAAAAATCATAAAACGACCTTCCTTGAAATGTAATGTCAGTTTTTTCTGTATTAGTGACAAGGTCCCAAACTACTGACTTGTCCGAAAGCTTGCCATCTTTTTCTTCTTTGATAAAAAAGGTAAATTTTACATTATGGATGACTGCATTATTATCTCCAAACCATCGCACCCGAAAATCTATATTATTTTGAAAAGACAACAAAGCTGATGCGTTTGGTGATGTGACATCTTCATTTTTTAATGGATTAAGAAGGGTTGTCGTAGCTTCACTCAACACAACACCATCATTTTTTATGATCTTGATTTTATATTGCTGGCCCGGGATCAAAGTTATATCTGATTTGCGGATCTTATACAGATAATTGGGAGCATCCGCAAAAGCACCCTGAGATCTTTTATATCCCTCACTATTACCGTCTACACGCTGCAGAGCAAATTCTTTGCCGGTGGTAACCTGTTGAAGTCTAACGGATATGTCATTAAAGTACAATTTTGAGATATCTTTGGCAAGGGTCAATGCTGATGTCTTGCTATCGATAAATGCTCTTTCTACTCTGATATATATTGCAGTATCTGAGGGTGAAAGCATACCATATACCACTGGAATTTCAGTTTCCGGTTCTGTGAGTTCAAAATCATTGGAGCATGAGGATATTACTATATGAAACACTAAAGTTAACAAAATAAGTACCCATATCTTTGACATACTCAGAAGGTTTATTTTTTTGCAAAAGTATATAATATTATGCTGTAACTCAGCAATATGGAATAGAAAAGCATAAATGATGTAGATTTTATGTTGAATCCCGATTAAAATATTCTAGTACAGCTACTAATTTTCCAACATGATTAAGAATAATGGATCATTGGCACTACATGGCATCTCATAAACTCTGCATAGACAATAAATTCTATTTTGGATTCGCTGGTGCTTCAAGTTTTTTGGAAAAACCAAACATTACAAATGTATATAATATTTATTACACTCTATATCAAAATTATATTACCTTAGCGCTTCGTATTCAAAACGCTTTGTTTTATGGCATTACGATATGCTGCCATTATATTATTCGGGATATCATTGCTTGCAGTTTTTCTGGGCCAAAAGCCTGTGAGACTTGACGGTCATACTACAGAACTGTCGGAAGAAATCAATATCATTCTGGAAAGGGATTCATCCTTAGTGATGAAGTATTTTGGAAGTGAAAATGACAAACAAATCCTGTCATCACTGTCCAGTTCACCATTTTACTTAGAAGTCTACAGACAGGACAGTATAGTTTTCTGGAATGATAATACATTCATTTCTGAAAATCCTCAGACTGAATTTAAACGAATCACAAGATGGGGTGATAGTTTGAATTACGCTATCGTAAGCCTCAATTTGAATCAAACAGATTATCATAACAAGATATTTAACAAATGGAAGTTTTATGATGTAAATTCAAAGCCGGATTTTGATAAGATACAAATAAGAAATTCAGTTTTGAGTTTAGACTATTTTGACGGTGCCCGCATTCAGAATTATTGGAAAAAAATGGCATGGATAGCCCTTTTTGGTAGCATTGTATTGATTTCTATCATACTTCTTTTCATTATCAAGTCAAAGATTTCCACTTCCTTCAGATCTGCCACGTACCCAACGATCTTATTAATAATGATATTGGGAGTTTATGGAGGATTGCATGGTTTGCCGGTATTTTACAGTTATTTCGCAGGAAATACATATCTAACTATCGCAGAACATGCCGGAATCAACATATATCAGATGATAGCCGGGTTATGGGCATTTGGCGTATTGATTTACATGAGTGTAATGATTTTTCGCCATTCGACATGGGTCACAGCCAAAACTACTCTGATGGCATGGCTGATAGGATTTTATACCTTTTTTATATTTGGAGTGAGCGTTTTTGTCATTGAAAAATGGGTACTGCATTCTGATGTCAACCTTGAAATTGAATCACTTCTGCAATTCAATTACCTCAGTTTTTTAGTGATCATCTCATTATTAACACTGATGATGATGATATTCCACAGCACACAACTGATGTTTGAATGGATGCATCAGCAACAATTGAAGGGTTATTATAAAGCGGGCATTTTAGTGACAGGATGGATTGGTGCTTATATCCTGCTCAGAATGGCAGGATGGCTCAATGTTCCGGCAATACTATTCTTTGTGTTTATCGCGTCTTACACGCTTATATTGGATGCCTATACTGAAAAGAAAGAAAAGAAGATCACTTACCTTATTTGGTGGATGATGATGTTTTCAGGATTTTTGGCTGTCACACTGTTTTATTTTGGTTTAAACAAAGATGTACAAACGCGCCAACGTTTTATGTCAGCATATTACCATGATTTTGACCCTGCGATAGTGACTTCATTAGAGATGCTCAATGACAGTTTGGTGGCAGATGATGTGTTTACAAAAATTGCTTCGATGGATCCCAATACCATGCTTGACAATAAGGATTTGAGTGAGTACATAGGCCGACATGCAGATTCTCCAATTGAAATTTCTACGGAACTTTTTAACAAACAGCGAGGCACCACTCTTTTTTCCAATCATTTTTCGGACTACTACAAGCTCAATGAATCATATCTTCATTCCAGAGCGGTAGGGAAAAACATCTATCATCATCCTTTTGAAAACTATTATTATTCAAGATTTGAAATTGCCGGATCAGACTCAGGTGCTACTTCCTGGTACTTGTTTATCATCTACAAAGTCGGAAAATCAACATCGATTCATGGCCAAAATTATAAAGACTTTGGGTATGCTGTTTTTCATCATGATCAGCTTATTGAAAAAAGAGAAAATACTCAAGCATCTCCTGATTTCAAAATACTAAGTTCGCTGATGGAGACCAATATAGAAAAAGGGTATTCCTACGTTGTGTCAAAGCCATCAGATCACTATCGTATAGTATCATGGAAAAAGGTGTCCGGTTTGATTAAGCCTATTTCCTTATTTTCATTTATGTTTACATTGATAGGTCTTATAGTAATCCTTTTCACCTGGATAAATACTAAATATGATTTTCTTCCAGACAATCTAGGTGTAAAATTTGGATCAAGTGCATCACTAAAGACAAAAATACAGTTTGCTATCATCCTTTTGATAGTCGTTTCATTTCTTATCATCGGCGTCATCACTGCCTTATATTTCAAAAACCTGATTGTCGCAAACCAAAAGTCAAAAAATATACAAGAAACTGAATCGATACTTAACAACATCAATACATCTATCCAAAACATTGATGAAGTAGGTTATGGTCTCAATTATATCAACAGCAAGCTGAAAGATCTCTCTTATATCCACAATAAAGCACTGAGTCTATATGACTACACCGGTAAGCTGGTGGGAGCTACATCCGATGAAAACATGCATTTGCGCGTTTCATACAATATCTGGTCCGGCATCAATTATGATCAACCTGAAGATCATGAATATGTACCGCTTTTTATGGGAGAGAACAAGGTGACACGAAAAATTCCATTTGCATTTATTGACATAGATCATCAATCATACAATTCATCGTCCAATATATTGGATTTTCTCAGTACCATTTTAAATGCTTATATATTTTTATTTTTAATTGCAGGAGCTATTGCCATTACCATTTCAAATTCCATTACCCAACCGCTGAGTATTCTGGCCGAAAAGCTCAAAAAATTTAAACTCGGTAAAACCAATGAACTTCTTGAGTGGAATTCAAATGATGAAATCGGAGCTTTGATACATGACTACAATAACCTCACACTGGAAGTAGAAAAAAGCGCAGGACTACTCGCTAAAACTGAGAGAGATATAGCCTGGAGAGAGATGGCAAAACAAGTAGCACATGAGATCAAAAACCCGCTCACTCCGATGAAACTCAATATCCAATATCTGGAAAAAACTGCAAAAGAGTATCCGGAACGCGCACATGAGATGATACCAAGAGTTTCTTCAGTACTGATAGAACAGATAGATAATCTTAGTCAAATAGCCAATGAATTTTCAAATTTTGCTGCTATGCCACAGGCATCAAATGAAAAATTTATACTCAATGAAGTTGTAGAAACCATACATGATCTTTTCAGAAAACGAGATGATATGGATATCAATATGATCGAACCGATAGATGATTTGTATATTTTTGCTGATAAAAACCATCTTGTGCGTATTCTGAATAATCTTTTGAAAAATGCCATTCAAGCCATACCGGAAAAACGAAGAGGAAAAATAGAAATAGAGCTCAGCAGAAAAGGAAATGAAGCAATCATACGGATATCAGACAATGGCACCGGCATCCCTGACCATATGAAAGATAAAGTCTTTACCCCCAATTTCACTACCAAGAGTTCTGGCACAGGACTTGGTTTGGCGATTTCCGCCAATATGATAGACTCATTTAATGGAAAAATTTATTTTGAAACACAGGTCGGAAATGGAACTGATTTTTATGTTTCCATACCGTTGATGCGTATAGATGAGCCTTCGAGAGATGAAACAAGAGTGACTCTGGAAGATTGATGATCTTAATGTCGTAATCAATACCAACTGTCACAAAGCTAAAACTTAATGTGAAGAAGATCAAAAAGCAGGTCTTATATAGTGACTTTATTAGCATTAAGTAGTCTAATGCTTGATTTATTCTTATAAAATCTTTATTTTTGCACCTAAATACACCAAAATCAAATTGCACCAAAAACCATTTGAAGAAAAAACTGATTTTGAAATTATCTTCAAAGAATATTTCAATCCGCTTGTCAATTTTGTAAACAAGTATCTTGAAAATTATGAAAATAGCCGAGAAGTAGTTCAAAGTACTTTTGTCAAAATATGGCAGTACAAGAATCAAATTGAAATAAAGACATCTGTTAAAGCGTATTTATATCAAATGACAAAAAATACAATGATTGATTTCATCAGAAGTAATAAGTCTATGATATCTGCATCATTGGTTGAAAATGAAATGTTACTTTTGCAGGATACAACTGATGAACATTTGGATCCGTATATTGTTAGGCAGGCCTTCGAATTAGCAATGATAGATCTTAAAGATAAACCACGGGAGATATTCCGACTTAATAAATTTGAAGGCTTGACTTATGAAGAAATCGCAGACTATCTGAATATCTCTAAAAGAAGTGTGGAAGATAATGTTGCGAAGGTTTCAAATCATCTTAAAGTAAAGTTAAAGAATCATTCATATTTTTTTGAGTAAAAATGTGTTATTGCAAAAAATCAGCGTCATAAGTATATATTAAGTAAAAATTGAATAAATTAGATTCCATATTGAAACAAAACAAAGATATCAAAGACTTTATAGTTTTTGATACTGATGCTGAATGGAATCAATTGATGCAGCAGGTGGAAGGACGTCATTTGGCAGAAAAAAAAAGTAAGATCTCATTCATTAATATCATTCAATCTATTGCAGCTTCAATGATAGTTATAGTACTTTTTGAGCTGACTCTAAAGGAGCCTGAGCCATCAAGAAGAGAAGTATTTGCAAAGGAAAACCAAAATATCACATTAACTGATGGTAGCATCATATCAATGATGACGGGTACAAATATGGACTACCCACTCCACTTCAGAGGACAAAATGAAAGAAAAATAATCTTTAAAGGAAGCGCAACATTTGATGTCAGGAAAAGTATTTTACCGTTTGTCATATATACCAAAGACTTGAAAACAGAAGTATTGGGTACTAAATTTATTATGTCACAAAAATCTGATACTTCATATATTGAAACATTGGAAGGTATAGTCAAGGTTTCAGAAATCAAAAATCCGGATAAATCTATTACGCTTCATAAAGGTGATAAATTTAAATATGCAGGAGGTTCTTTTACTGACCTTAACCACGTTGAGCCGGTAAAGAAAGCTCCAACCGTCATAAAACCTGCCAAAAATCCCGTTGTCGAAAAAGCACCACCAGTTGAACAAGCTGCTGAACCGGTAAAACCAGAAGGATCAGTATATAAGTTGGGTTCCGTGTTGAAAGACTATCTTGTCAAACAGAATAAAAAACTGATCAAAATCGACAAAAAATTCAAATTTGATCCTGAACAAAGAGTCAGAATAAATCTTAGCAGTGACTTTAATGAAATCATCAAATCCCTCAAATCACAGGGAATCATAGATACAAAACCCGGTGATTGCCTTGATTGTATTATCATTATAGCTCCGGATTCAGGGAAATAAAAGTTTATATTTTACAAGGATTCGCATAACACCATTGTAAGTAGCGTCCTTGGATATACCATTACGAATAGGGGTTCTTATGTGTTGGATTTAAACTTATACCCTAACCCTGCTCCGAACCATGGTCCGAT
Source organism: Saprospiraceae bacterium (assembly GCA_016713025.1). Lineage (NCBI taxonomy): Bacteria > Pseudomonadati > Bacteroidota > Saprospiria > Saprospirales > Saprospiraceae > Saprospiraceae bacterium. The sequence goes on from JADJPZ010000003.1 coordinate 467,931, forward strand.
ATTGAATTGGCGGGAAATCAAAGGGGTTGCTCCGATTTTAAAAAAGAATTTACCCCCAGGTTTTTGAAAGCGATATAAAAAATTGGTATGTATCACCAAGTCCGGTCCCCAGCTGTCATCATCATCCCATAGAAAGCCATTGATATATGTCACTCCGGCTCCTATCTCAAAGTGGTGTTTTTTTCTGCCAAATACATAATTCAAACTGGCAGGAACGGTAATAAAGGATGTGGGTGCAAAACCTACTCCTATTTGCACATTAATACCTTGTAAATCCTTGCTCAGACTGTGCTCATAATTCACAGAGTTGACAAATCCCTTGCCCAATAATTCTATATACACTGCTTGGCTCGAAGAAGGGACACAAACAAATAAAAACAAGAAAATCATCAAAATTTTAAACATCACAATGGTGGTTTTAGATAAAAACAGATGGAATCGTTGACATTATGTAATGATTCTTTGGATGCACTCCTTTGCCGGCACAAGATTGCAAATTGTTCATTCATTTCTAAAATTGTGCTTCTCATTTTCCGGCAACTGTACAAAAATAATGGATATTTTTTAATTTTTCAATGGACAGGTCAATGAATGCAGTTAAATACCATATTGAACTTTAAATACTTACTTTATGTTTTATTTATTATTTTTACATCCAGGATTATATAAAATATGGTTATTAAAAATCACCAGTACTTCAATGGTAAAACAGGTGATTAAATATCTGTTGTGTTTCCAATGATGGATTTTTAGAGCAATTATTTAAGCTTGAAAGTTTTATTAGATATACAAAATGACAATAATTTCAAGAAGAACGATAAAAGAGAGCACATCCCAACAGGTGTTGCTTTAAAATGATTAAAACTAAGGGCAAACGTATAAACTAAAAAATTTGAACAATGAAGGTTATATTAGATATAAAAGACAATAAGGCTTTTCACCTTTTGGAAGTGCTAAAAAGTTTACCATATGTAAAAACAACCACAATTTCTGACGAAAAGGCTTTACTGATGGAAGAGATAAAAGAGGCTGTTGAAGAACTAAAACTGGTAAGAGATGGAAAACTTAAAGGCATAACTGCAAAACAGTTGTTGGATGAGTTATAACATAATCGCAGTTCCTACATTCAGAAAAGAATTAAAAAGGTTGGTAAAAAAATATAATTCTTTGAAAAAAGAAATATCTGCTTTATTTGAGAGCTTGGAGGATAACCCGGTACAGGGAACACTTTTAGGTAGAAACTGTTAAAAAATTCGTCTGTCTATCTCTTCTAAAGGTAAAGGTAAAAGCGGAGGCGCAAGGTTGATAACAAACATTGTCATTGCAGAAGAAACAGTTTACTTACTTACTCTCCATTTATGAAAAATCCGAAAAAGAAAATCTTACCGACAAAGAACTGGAAGAACTCCTGAAATATGTGCCTGAATAGTATTTAAGTTACAGTCTTGCGCCAATAGGGTGAAAATCAACCCTTATTTTCCTTCCAAATCCAATCCCAATTCTTTGAGCTGATCAGCATGTACCGGTGATGGTGCGTCGATCATCATGTCCCTGCCCTGATTGTTTTTAGGGAACGCTATAAAGTCTCTGATAGAAGATTGCCCATTCATCACCGCACATAGTCGATCAAATCCGAATGCCAGCCCTCCGTGTGGTGGTGCACCATACTCAAAAGCTCCAAGCAGAAATCCAAACTGTGCTTCAGCTTCTTCTTTACTGAAGCCCAGAAGGTCAAAGTTCCTGGATTGAAGTGCGCGGTCATGGATTCTGATACTACCTCCACCTATCTCAGCACCATTGATGACCATATCATAAGCATCAGCCTTCAGGCTTTTCATCGTCTCATGATCGCCGTTGAGCATACGTGGTATGTCTTCTTTTTTGGGAGATGTAAACGGATGATGCATCGCATGGAATCTACCTGACTCCTCGTCCCACTCCAATAGTGGAAAATCCAATACCCAAAGTGGTTTGAAATCGCCGGGTTTTGCCAGTTCAAGTCTTTTGCCCAACTCAAGCCTTAATTCACTGAGCTGTTTTCTGGTTTTTTCCGTTTCACCACTCAGGATCATGATCACATCACCTTTTTCAGCACTGAATCTTTGAGCCCAACTGTTCAACTCGTCATCTGTATAAAATTTGCCAATAGTGGACTTAATACTTCCATCTTCCTGATACTTGATATATACCAAACCTTTTGCTCCGATTTGTGGTCTTTGCAACCATTCGGTCAGGTCTTTCATATCTTTATTGGAGTATTTTTCTGCTATATCCCTGACACAAATGCCCACAACCAATTCTGCTTCATCAAAAACACTGAATCCTTTGCCTTTGACTACGTCATTCAACTCTACAAATTGCATATCATACCTGAGATCAGGTTTGTCCGAACCATAAAGTCTCAAAGCATCATCATAAGTCATTCTGGGAAAATCTCCGAGTTCAATGCTCAGAGTCTGCCTGAATAGGTGCCTCGTCAATCCTTCAAATGTGTTGAGTATATCTTCGATATGTACATATGACATCTCACAGTCTATCTGGGTAAACTCAGGTTGACGATCCGCTCTCAGATCCTCATCTCTGAAACACTTGACTATCTGAAAATATTTGTCCAAACCGGCAACCATCAATATCTGCTTGAAGGTCTGCGGAGACTGTGGTAATGCATAAAACTGACCCTGATTCAGCCTGCTGGGCACGACGAAATCTCTGGCGCCTTCAGGTGTACTTTTGATAAGAAATGGCGTCTCCACTTCTATAAACCCCTGACTGTCGAGATACTTTCTGGTTTCCAGTGCCAGCTTTGACCGGAATATGATATTGGATTGCACCGGTGATCTGCGCAGATCCAGATATCTGTACTTCATTCTGATATCATCGCCACCATCAGTTTCGTCTTCGATAGTAAATGGTGGTACCTTGGATTCATTGAGTACGTTGAATGTAGAAACTTCAATTTCAATATCACCTGTAGCTCGGTTGGGATTTTTACTGGACCTTTCCCGCACTATACCTGTCGCCTGGATGACAAATTCACGGGCCAGTTTCCTGGCTTGAGTACACAATTCAGCATTTTCATCCATATTGAATACTAATTGTGTCACTCCATACCTATCACGTACATCCACAAAAGTAAGACCACCCAGATCTCTGCCTTTTTGCACCCAACCTGCTATGGTGACCCTTTTTCCTAAATCTGCTATCCTTAGTTCGCCGCAATTATGACTTCTGTACATATTATTCTTAGTTAATCGTTATCAAATGTTTGGTATATTGGTTTGTAATCTTGTAACTCTTTAAATGAGGTCATTTTGTATTGTTTCATTGCTCATAAGCGACTTTCCAACATTAAAAAATTTAGCACACAAAGGTACGATTATAAGTGTTGATCGGCAAATGATAGATATTTTTTTGTTGGCTTATGTCATAATTCGTTCATGAAGATACCTCCTAATTCAACTTAGTTACCTTCAAAAATCTAAGTCAATTACACTTTCATCAAAATGTAATCAACAAAAATAAATTCTCGTCGGTACAAATGTACAGGTAAATTAGGGTCACAACTGTTGGGTTATGCCAACAGTTACCAATCAATCGGATAATCCGTGTAATTTGACAAAATAGAACTAATTACCCTTAAAATATTCAGGGTACTTCTTTATACCCTCATAAAAGAAATAAACTTCTCCATTGATGCCGTGCTTTCTGTTGGCCTGAATCATGCTGTCCAGCATACCTTCGGAAGGATTATAATCATCCACCTGAAGTAATATACCGGGAAATAATTTAGACTTATTTTCAGGCGAAATCTGGGTATTCACTATTTTGTCCAGTTCATACTGGTATCTGTCTATTTTGTATCTGTATATCTGTGGTATGATGTAATCTACGATGCCCATATTGACCCAGGTTGGCCAGTCCTGCAGATACTCTGCTTCGCACCAGGGGTAAATACTCGGAGCCATCGATATGATGATGTCAGGTTTTATTTTTCTGACTTCACTGGTGAGTTTTATCAGGTATTCATTCAGCTTACCTGATCTCCATTTTATCCATTCATAATCCTTTTCATTTTGAGGTGGAACCACACCACCGTTTTCAGATTTGTACATGTCGACAGTGTATGCATCATATCCACCGGAAGATGGTAAGGCCGGTAGTCTGTCGTCTCCTTGTATGCCATCTATATCATAGTTGGTCACTACTTCTGTCACCAAGGATGTGATAAATTCCTGTACTTCCGGATGAAAGGTGTTCATCCATTGGAAGTTATTTTTGGAAACAAGTTTGCCATTTTTATCGAGTGAGGCCCAGTGTGGTTTGGCCTTAATGATAGGACCACCATCATCTTTTTTGTACGAGCAGGAGAAGCCAAACTCAAACCAGGCGTGCACTTTGATGTTTTTGCTGTGTGCGGCATCTATCAATTCTTTTAATGGATCTCTACCACTTAATTCCGGTTGAATTTCCACACCAGTTAGATTTTTCATCATTTTGCTTGGGTAGGTAGTAGTGGCATCATTCCACGTGACTACAAAAATGTGATTGAAACCGAGACTGTCACAGAGTTGCACTGCCTTTTCAATATTACTTTTGCTAAAAAGAGCATCACTGGCTATATTGGTCAGCCACACACCTTTGATGGGATCTGCATTATTTTTACGGTTTAAATGATTCATTTCTTGAGGTGTCTGTTGGCATCCTGTTGCCATTAATCCCATAAGAAGAAAAAAAAGCCAGGTGATATTCATTGATGATCGTTGCATATGATACATTTTAAAGACTTCACAAATTACGAAGATATACCGGAAAGTAAAAATTTTTAAAAAAATAAAACAAAATATGCCGTGTGCGCGCACATATTAATTATATTTGTCCCAAATAACTTTTCATTAAAGATATGAATCATACAACATCAACAATTACAGAATTTGCCACCGGACTGAAATATCAATTAAAAACCTTTGAAAAAATTCCGATCAAACTTTGGGATTCACCTGACGAAGGTGCAGTTCAAATTGCCAGATATATTGCGCTTTGTATCAGACAGAAGCAGCAGGAAAATGAGAATATAGTGTTAGGTCTGGCTACCGGTTCTTCACCTATCAAAATTTATAATGAATTAGTCAGACTTCACAGAGAAGAAGGACTTTCATTTTACAATGTCATCACCTTCAATCTGGATGAATACTACCCAATGAAGCCGGATGCCAATCAGTCCTATGTCAAATTTATGAATGAATACCTGTTTAATCATATTGACATAAATCCTTCCAACATCCACATACCCAATGGAGATCTGCCAATAGAGTATGTCGAAAACTTTTGTGCTGAGTATGAAAAAAAGATAGAATCTCTGGGTGGTCTGGATATTCAGATTCTGGGAATAGGCCGAACAGGACACATCGGATTCAACGAGCCGGGTTCATGGCTTTCATCCAAAACACGACTTGTCAAATTGGATCATCTTACCAGAGTAGATGCTGTCAAAGACTTCGGTAAAGAAGAAAATGTACCCTACAGGGCCATCACCATGGGAATCAGTACCATCCTCAAGGCCAAACAAATATTTATCATGGCATGGGGCAGCCATAAAGCACATATTGTACAGCAAGCTATCGAGGGCGATATCACAGAAATGATACCTGCTACCTACCTTCAGAATCATAATAATGTGAAGTTTTATCTAGATGCCGCTGCAGCAGCCGAACTGACCAAAGTTAAGACTCCATGGCTGGCAGGTATCTGTAACTGGGATGATAAACTCATAGCCAAAGCAGTAATCTGGCTTTCACTAAAACTTAAAAAACCATTGCTGAAACTCACTGATGAAGACTATATCAATAATGGATTATCAGAACTCATCGCAGAGTACAACTCGACATACACGCTCAATATCAAAATATTTAACAAACTGCAGCACACCATCACAGGCTGGCCCGGCGGCAAGCCACATGCAGATGACAGCAACAGGCCAGAAAGAGCCAATCCTGCGAAAAAAAGAGTCATCATCTTCAGCCCTCATCCGGATGATGATGTGATATCTATGGGAGGTACTTTTATGAGACTTGTAGAGCAAGGACATGAGGTACATGTAGCATATCAGGTTTCAGGAAATATTGCTGTTCACGACATAGATGCGTGGAGATATGCTGAGTTTATGGGTGATTTTGCAAAAGCTATCGGTATTGACAACCCTGAGTTGTATAAAGTTGTACAAAAAATTTCAAAATTTATTGATAAAAAGGACCCAAATGAATCAGATATCAAAGAACTGAGGATACTGAAAGGTATAATAAGAAGAGAAGAAGCCCGAAGTGGTGCCATGTTTTGTGGACTACCTGAAAAAAATATTCATTTTCTCGATATGCCTTTTTATGAAACAGGCGGTGTGAGAAAAAATAAACTGGGTGAGGGTGATTTTGAAATTATTGTTAATCTGCTCAACGAAGTGAAACCTCATCAGGTATATGCAGCGGGAGATCTTGCTGATCCGCATGGTACACACAGAGTCTGCCTTGATGCTATATTTGAAGGCTTTGAACGTACGCGTGACCAAAAATGGTGGAAAGATTGTTATTTATGGTTATACAGAGGCGCATGGCACGAATGGCCCATCGACGAAATCGAAATGGCGGTTCCAATCAGTCCTGCAGAACTGATGCGTAAAAGAAAGGCTATCTTTATGCATCAGTCTCAGAAAGATCATCCTGTGTTTCCGGGAGAAGATACCCGTGAATTCTGGCAAAGAGCAGAAGACAGAAACAAAGAAACAGCTCATCTGTACAACGTATTGGGACTTGCAGAATATGAGGCAATGGAAGCATTTGTACGATGGAAGTTTTGATATGTCTTAATTACGATTTTTTAATCATTATTCATTTATGAAGTCATCTTATAGTTTTATAATCTTATTATTATCTGTTTTTTCATTCATCAATGGAAAAATGTATAGTCAAACAAACAATTTACCAGGAGTAATACCTGCACCCAACTCTGTCATCAATATTGGTAAAAATTCCGGTTTGAAGGAAATTAAACTTTACATCCCTGAAGAAGCCAAAAGCGCTTACTTTGACCACTTGTTTAAAGACTTGAAAATGGTCAGCTGGCAAAATGAAAAAAATGCCAATACCACATGCTCCATTGATAAAAGAATGACCGCAGAAGGGTACAAATTATTTATAGAAAAAGATAAAATTTCCATCAAGGCAGGTAGTAAGGTCGGATTGCAATATGCTTTGGTAAGTCTGGCACAAATGCTTACCCATAAGGGTTTGCCACTACCCCAGACAAATATCGAAGACAAACCTGCATTCGAGTATCGTGGCCTTCATCTGGATGTTGGAAGACATTTTTATAAAGCTGATGATATAAAAAAGTTTATAGACTACATGGCTTATTACAAGTACAACCAATTTCACTGGCACCTTACCGAAGATCAGGGTTGGCGTATTGAAATCAAAAAATATCCAAAGCTTCAGGAGATCGGAGCTTTCAGAAAGGAAACTGTAATAGGTCAAAACACAGGCCAATATGATGGGAAAAGATATGGCGGATATTATACTCAGGAAGAAGTAAAGGATATCGTAAGATATGCCATGGATAGAAATATCAACGTAATACCTGAAATCGAAATGCCGGGTCATTCATTGGCAGCATTGGCATCATATCCTGAATTGGGTTGTGAAAATAAGAAGTATGAGGTAGCAACCAAATGGGGTGTCTTCGATGATGTGTATTGTCCTACTGAAAATACTTTTCAATTCCTTCAGGATGTCCTCGATGAGGTGATGGTATTATTTCCATCAAAATATATCCATATCGGTGGCGACGAATGTCCGAAAGAAGCATGGAAAAAGAGTGCTTTTTGTCAGGAACTTATCAAAAAAGAAAACCTTAAGGACGAACACGAACTGCAAAGTTACTTTATACAGCGCATGGAGAAATACATCAACTCCAAAGGCCGTCAGATCATAGGATGGGATGAAATTCTGGAAGGAGGATTAGCTCCCAATGCTACGGTAATGTCGTGGAGAGGTACTGAAGGCGGAATCGAAGCAGCCAGACAAAATCATGATGTGGTCATGACTCCGGGTAGCCATTGTTATTTTGATCATTACCAATCTTTATCTTCTGATGAGCCTTTAGCTATAGGAGGTTATACCAATGTCGAAAAGGTCTACCACTGGCAACCTGTACCCAAAGAACTGGAAGCAGAAAAAAGAAAGTATATTTTGGGTGGACAGGCCAATGTATGGACGGAATACATCAAAGATTTTCCACATGTTGAGTACATGACCTATGCACGGGGTCTCGCCATGTCTGAAGCCCTTTGGTCAAAAGAAAGAAATTATAAAGCATTTCTATCAAAATACGAAATCCACAATGACTATTGGAAATCCAAAGGTGCCAATATAGCCAATCACCTTTATGAATTGACTCCCAAGGTATGGAAAAATAAAAACGGAAATATCAATGTCAGCTTTTTATTGCCAAGAGGAGCCAATATCTTGTATTCCATAGATGGTCAATCGGAAAAACCTTTTAAGGCAAGTCAGATTTTTGAACTGAAAACCTCAGGAAACCACTCTTTTACTGCTGCAAAGGGAGATAAAAAGGGCAATCCCTTAAATTTTGATCTTGATTTTCATAAAGCGACAAAAGCTGCTATTACCATAGATCCAGCGCCATCCCCTAAATACAATAGTGGAGGCAATGCATGTATCATCAATGGCATCAAAGGAAGCAACAATAAATTCAAAGATGATGAGTGGCTTGGATTTGATAAAACCGACGCTACGATTGCCCTTGATTTTAAAATGACAACCGATATCAATACTATTAATTGCCGTTTTTACAGAAGTGAAGGATCATGGATATTTTTGCCATCTGCCCTTATTGCAGAAGCATCTGATGACGGAAAAACTTATAAAAAGGTCGGCGAAATAACACAATTCAACAGCAAGGAAAACATTTCAGAAGTTGAAATAAAGACCAATGGAATATCTTCCAGATATATCAGGCTTACAGTAAAAAATTTCGGACCTTTACCGGCAGATCACCCGGGAGCAGGCAAAAAAGGATGGTTGTTCATAGATGAGATTACTGTAAAATAGAACGATCTGAACAACCAAACAATCTGAACAACCGAATGATTTAAATGAGTTAAATAATTTGAACAATCTGAATAATCTGAATAATCTGAATAATGAGTGACAGTAAGCGTAGGTCGTCTCAAGCATAGCTTGACAAGCTCTTTAGGGAATGAGGGTTGCGGGAAGTTGAACGATCTGAACAATCTGAACAACCGAATGATTTGAATAATTACGATGAGTTGAACAATCTGAATAATGAGTGACAGTAAGCGTAGGTCGTCTCAAGCATAGCTTGACAAGCTCTTTAGGGAATGAGGGTTGCGGGAAGATGAACGATCTGAAAAGCCGAATAATGAGTGACAGTAAGCGTAGGTCGTCTCAAGCATAGCTTGACAAGCTCTTTAGGGAATGAGGGTTGCGGGAAGATGAACGATCTGAAAAGCCGAATAATGAGTGACAGTAAGCGTAGGTCGTCTCAAGCATAGCTTGACAAGCTCTTTAGGGAATGAGGGTTGAGGGAAGATAAATAATCTGAACGATCTGAACAATCTGAACAACCGAATGATTTGAATGAGTTGAACGATCTGAACAATCTGAATAATGAGTAATAATAAGTGAGGGTCGAACCTTTAGGGAATGAGGGTTGCGGGAAGGAAAGCGAACAGAATTTAAAAAAACCAAAAGACCTTTTGGCCAAAACCTAATAAAAACAAATACAATCTAAATGTCAAACACAAAAACAAAAAGATCTCCGATGACCTGGGTTACTACAGCATATTTTGCTCAGGGCTTGCCTTTTGTGGCTATAGCAGCTGCATCTGCTTTGATGTTTAAGAATATGGGTATCACAGATACTCAGATAGCATTCTGGACATCTTTGATTATGCTCCCATGGACTCTGAAGCCACTTTGGGGACCATTTATGGAAATCTATAAAACAAAGAAATTTTTTGTTATCCTGACTCAGCTTACTATAGGGGTGATGTTTGGTTTGGTGGCTTTTTCGCTGTCATTGCCCGATTTTTTTGTATATAGTATTGCATTGCTGGCCATTATTGCTTTTGGTGGCGCTACCCACGATATGGCTGTAGACGGGGTTTATCTTAATGTATTGTCACCAAAGCAGCAAGCCATGTATATAGGATGGCAAGGGGCTGCCTACAACCTTGCCAAAGTTTTGTCAGGCGGTGCTTTGGTATATCTTGCCGGCCAGCTGGAAGAAAGACTTGGGGTAGTATCTGCATGGACGATTGTTATGTGTATATACGGGGCTATTATGATACTTGTGGGCTTGTATCACATCAAAATGCTGCCTTCAGATGCTGCTAAAACTGAGGTTGCCACATTGGATGAAGGGTTTGCCAGACTCAAAGATGTCATTACCACCTTTTTTCAAAAAAAATACATTTGGTTGGGTATTGTTTTTATCATCTTATATAGATTTGCAGAAGGGCAGGCGATCAAGATTGCACCGCTTTTCTTTAAAGCAGATAAGGCCGATGGTGGATTGGGCTTGAGTACTTCTGATATAGGTTTAGCTTATGGAGTTTTTGGAGCTGCAGCATACGTTGCCGGTTCACTTGCCGGGGGATATTTTGTGTCATCAAGAGGGTTGAATACGAAGACGCTTTTGATCTTGTGTGCTTTTTTCAACCTGCCATTTGCCATGTTTGCCTTGCTGGCCTACTTTGTGCCATCGAGCCTTGTAATCATCACCGGAGCTGTGGTGATTGAGTACTTTGGTTATGGATTCGGATTTGTAGGTCTGACATTATTTATGATGCAACAGATAGCACCCGGTAATTATAAAATGGCGCACTATGCCTTTGCAACAGGTATTATGAATCTGGGTGTCATGATACCCTCCATGCTGAGTGGTTACCTGAGTGATATGATGGGGTACAAAATGTTTTTCATCTGGGTGCTGATAGCCACCATTCCCGCCTTTCTGATTTGTTGGTTTATACCTCTGAAGCCTGTTGTAGCTGATGAAAATGAGTAATCAATTTTAAGAAACTTATGAAGAATTCAAATCCTGAAGGTAAACACCTGTCAGTACAATATCACGTGATCACCAATGTTTACGATGGGAAAGAACAGTTTAAGGCTGAACTATCCATAAGGAACAATAGTATACATACATTAAAAAAAGGCTGGTCAATTTATTTTAATAGTCTGAGAAAAATTCAGTCAACGTCGGTTTCAAAAGGTTTTCAAATCCAACATGTTAATGGTGACTTGTTCTGTTTGGAACCTACAAAAGATTTTAGACCATTATTACCTGGAGATGAAGTTGTTATATCCTATATAGCAGATTATTGGGCTATAAAAACTGTGGATAAGCCATTGGGTTTTTATATTGTTTACAGAGATTCATCCGGAAATGAGTTGAATCCGGAAGCATTGCCACCGGTTACTGTCATTTCTTTTGAGCGAGATGAGCAGAAGACGAGAAGTTGGATGGATGAATATCCTCAGCCGGACAATGCATCTATATACAAGGATAATGATGTTTTAAAAGACATAGATAAAAATGTTTTATGTCCTGTAGTACCAACTCCTTATTGGTACAAAAAAGAAAATGATGGATTTTTTGTAATTAATAAGGATACAAGACTGGCGTACCAATCTGCTTTGGTGGCAGAAGCTGGCCTTTTTATCGAAGATTGCAGAAAATGGTTTGGCATCCATATGATTGCCGTAGCCGGAAATCAGGGGAATATTAGATTGGAGTTGGGAAAAATTGAAAATCCTTATCAAAAAAAAGAACAAGGAAATGAAGCCTACAAACTAGTAATCAATCAGGACGGTATCCATATCATTGGTGTTCGGGGCGCTTCCATTTTTTATGGTATTCAAAGTCTTTACATGATCATGTCTTCTGCTGCCGGGAATACTAAAAACGGCGAGATAAAAATTCCTTATACCACTATCATGGATGTACCTGTGTTTTCATACAGGGGTATGCACCTGGATGTAGCGAGAAATTTTCAACATCCTCGGACAGTAAAAAAACTACTCAAGTACATGTCTATGTACAAACTCAATAAGTTCCACTTTCACTTGACAGATGATGAAGGCTGGAGACTTGAAATCGCAGGATTACCGGAACTTACAGATATAGGTAGCAAAAGAGGCCACACTATAGATGAAACAACATGTTTACTTCCATCATATGGTTCAGGATTTGACCCCAATGATCCGGACTCACCGGGTAACGGATATTATACAAGAAGCGAATTTATTGACCTTTTACACTTTGCCCACAGACACCATATAGAGATAATACCTGCCATAGATTTCCCTGGTCATGCACGGGCTGCCATCAGAAGTATGGAAGTCAGATATCTGAACTACATGGCGCAAGGATTGGAAGAAAAGGCTAACGAATATTTGCTGACGGACTGGCATGATGCGTCTGTCTATGAGTCCGTACAATTGTGGAGAAGAAATGTCATCAATATTGCCCTGCCTTCCACGTATACATTTATTGAGAAAGTCATTGACGAAATTCTGTCTATGTACCACGAAGCCGGTGTAAATATTACTACCCTGCATATAGGTGGAGATGAAGTACCCCATGGAGTCTGGGAAGGATCACCAATATGTCAGAAATTTCTTGAAACACACCCTGAACTACACGATATTTATGATATCTATGAGTATTTCCTTAAGGCCATCAATCAAATATTGACGGACAGAGGTCTGAATACCGGAGGATGGGAAGAAGTAGCTTTCAGGCATCAGGATGGAGCAAAGTCACCTAACCATCAACTCACAAATAGAAACATCATACCATATTGCTGGAATACTGTATGGGGAGATAAAGGTGAAGTTACACCCTATCTTTTGGCGAACTCAGGATATAATGTAGTGCTGTGCAACGCGCCAAATCTTTATTTTGATTTTGCCTATGACAAACATCCTGAAGAAGAAGGATTTTACTGGGGAGGTATGAATGATACTAAGGATGTTTTGAGGTTTTTGCCAATGGACTTGTATAAGAGTGCGGGGAGAAGCGGTATGGGCAAACTGATAGATCCGGATATGGAGTATAAAAAAGCGCCCAAGCTCAATAAAAGGAGTCATGAGAACATATCGGGTATTCAGGGTCAGATATGGGGCGAAACGATGACTACACCAGAAAGAGTGGAATATATGGCCTTGCCAAGGATGCTTGCACTGGCTGAGAGGGCATGGGCACAAGCTCCAGAGTGGAGTAAAATATCAGACAAAACCGATAGAAATGATGCTTTTAATCTCGAATGGTCACTTTTTGCCAATAGAGTAGGCAAAGTCCATTTTGACCTTTTATACCGGTTTTTTGGTTATATAAAATTCAGAGTACCGTGTCCCGGAATAATGATCAAAAACGATACACTATTTGCCAATACTTCATTTCCGGGTTTGACGATAAGATATACTACTGATGGAAGCAATCCCGGTATCGAATCCCCTGTTTATTTAAAACCATTAAAAATCAATTTTTCTGAAATAAAGTTGATTACCTTTTCGCCTAGCGGTAATTTCAGTCGGGTCATCCAATGGCAAGTGGATTCTTGATATATTTATTATTTTTGATATCAAAAAGGTGGTACTATTCAAATTTGTCTTTATATTTGTATAACTAAAATTTACATATCATGACAAAGCTGTACACTTTCGTTCTTTTGATTTGCTTCAGTAGCCTTTATAGTCAAAAGACTTTTTAAGAGAGAACTTTAATTATCCTGCCGGAGCACTCTTAAATGCTAATGGTTGGTATGCTCATAGTGCCGGAACAACTAGTCCCATAGCAGTTACCACAGAGGGATTGTCCTGGACAAAGTCATCTTATATCGGTAGTGGAAAAGGCAGGGCAGCAGCCGTAGTGACTACTGGTTCGGATGAAAATCGTCCATTTGACAGCTGGGTCGATACCATGAGTGTGTACGCATCATTTTTAGTGAAAGCGACTAGTGAAGTTACTACTGCCACAAGTGGCTATTTTTTTCATTATGTACAATATATGACGCCTTCCGCACCTGTTTTTACGTCAACAAGTACATCGTTCAGAGCAAGAGTATATAGTGCCCCTGGATCATCTGCTACAAAATTTAAAATTGGTCTCACCTTCAATTCAACAGCAGTCACGGATGGCGGCCAGTCAGCAGATCTCGATGTCGGAGAAACATATCTGGTAGTAGCAAAGTACACCTTTATTTCTGGGGCGGATAATGATGTAGTAAGTCTGTACGTGTTTAAAGACGGAGATAAAATAGATACAGAACCTGCCACTCCAACTGCCGGACCATTCGGAAAGACAGGTACGACCTCAGCTCCGGATTTGTCAAACATCCAGGGTGTGGCCCTTCGTCAATTTGCCGCAAATCAGAACATCATCGTCGATGGTATCTATGTCCGCAACCATTGGAATATGACTACAGAAGGTACCAGCAGTGCCAGCGATATCGTCAGGTCCTCACTGAATATTTTTCCAAATCCCACATCTGACAGGTTGATCAATATTTCCAATCCAGATAATGCTCCTGTAAAAGCTTGTGTGTATGACATAGCCGGACGAATAGTGTTGGATCAGAAAGTAGAAAATAATCAAATAGACCTTTCTCATTGTCTGAATGGAATGTACGTAGTTCAACTTACACAAAGCAATGAAACAGTAAGTAAAAAATTGGTATTACATTGATATCTCTAAACTTAGAAATGTATTAATAACAGATTTTAACTGTCTATTAAAGGAAATTAGATTTATAGTGCTGATTGCCAATGTCTTACATAGCACTTACATGGATCTTTATTCTTAAGGGGTAAACTTAATGTAATTTCATATTTACTGTGCCAAAGTCTACCTTTGATTGGCCTTTTCATTTTTAGACAAAACTTTGCAAAATGGCGTTAAGAACAGAAAACTGTATGAGCCAAAAAGAATGCATAATGCGAGAACAAAATAACGAAGTTCCTCAAATATCAAAACGGTGATAAACTCCAAAGGCGAGTTTTTTATGTTTAGCTATTTTGTGAAGTTTTGACGTTAAGAAAATGAAAAAGCCTTGACTTTTTGTTTCTTTTGTGTCAAGACAAAAGAAAAAGACAGTTAAAATCAATCTAACAAGAATAATTTTATATATCAAGTTTAGAATGAAGTTCGAAATTTGTAATTTGTCTTTGCAAAATTTACTCCGAAACTTAAGTCGAATAGTTCAAATTTTTTTTCAAAAGTTATCTTTTTGCGTATTTCGCCTTTCTAAAATTCGTAGTTTAGACGAATCAAGCGTATCTTTGATGATATTTTTGTTACTCTAATATCATGAAGATACATCATTGTACATTACTCTGTTTACTGTTCACTTTTTTGTTGCATCAACAACTTTTTGCCCAACAATCCACTACTTCTTCATATCAACCCCGAGCGTACACTTGCACCTATCTTGGTACAGGCAAATCCATCAATGTAGATGGCGATATTACTGAGTCTGCCTGGCAGGATGCAGTATGGACTGACTTAGTTGCAGAAATTGAAGGATCTAAAAAACCAAAACCCCACTTAGATACCAAGGCAAAGTTGCTGTGGGATGATGAGTATTTCTATATTGCTGCTGAAATGCAGGAGACGCATATCTGGGCTACATTTGACAAGCAGGATATGGTCATTTTTCAGGAAAATAATTTTGAAGTCTTTATTGATCCTGATGGAGACACACATCAATATCTGGAATTGGAGATCAATGCTATCGGTACTATCTGGGATTTAATATTGACAAAACCTTACAGCTTGTTTGGCACACCGATCAGTGCATATGACATCAAAGGGCTTAAAAAAGGGGTAAAACTCTATGGCACCAATAATAATGCATCTGATAAGGATGAAAAATGGACCATCGAGCTGGCTATCCCATGGTCTGCCATTGGTGAAATAAGCCATAAAAGGGGCAAACCCATAGATGGGGATTTCTGGAAAGTCAATTTTTCAAGAGTACAATGGGATAGAGACATCAAAAGTGGAAAATATTATAAACAAAAAGATGCTTCATCCCAAAAAGACAAACCCGAAAACAATTGGGTCTGGTCACCTCAAGGGGTGATATCAATGCACAATCCTGAGACATGGGGTTTGGTTATCTTCGCTAAATCGCCCAATGAAAAACTGATTAAATCTGCACTTGAAGTAGATAACATCAAAATGCAGCTTAGAAAAATATTTCTGCATCAGCAGACATTTTATGCAAAACATAGCATATATACCACGACACTTCCGGCAGACCTGAAACAGACGGATTTTGAAATCAGGGTACTGGGAGATACTTTTACAGCGAAGTACTGCAAAAGCCGGATTTGCTACTACATCAGGGAAGATGGCAGAGTGTGGGAAAAAAAGCCATAATTCTAATGGAGTTTAGTAATCATAGCAATCAAATTTTTGATCATTGAGACATCCATTTGCTTTTGTTGGTCTCGGAATATTGTTTGCGGCGCTATGGTCATCCGCTTCTGTAGCTGCCAAAATCGGTGTAACAGTCATGCAACCCTTAGTATTGTTTCAATTCAGGTTTTTCCTTGCGGCTTTTATTTTATTGCTGTACTCGAGGATATTTGAACCTTGGCGACTGCCGGATAAAAAAGAATGGATACAACTTGCTATCTTTGGTTTTTTTAATATCACCTTGTACTTGAGCTTATTTGTACTGGCTATAAATGAAGTTGCAGCCGGAATAGGGAGCCTGTCCACATCTATGAGTCCGCTGATGATGGCACTCCTCGGTGGTATGTTTTATAACAAGAAAACTAATAAAACCCAGATTCTGGGCTTGTTGTTGGGTATTGCCGGAGTTTGGGTAGCTGTCATACCGCTATTGGGAAACAATCTGGCCACTTTCAAAGGCATAGCATTTCTATTTATCAGCATCATGAGTTATAGCTGGGCAGCATTGTATTATTCTGATAAAACCTGGACATTATCAAGATATGCCATCAATGGCTGGCAGGTATTGTTTGGAGCGATCTTTTTATTGCCATTCACCATTTTATTATCAGAAGGCGACGTGACTTTTTCAATGACAGCCATGTTTTCTATATTGTGGTTGGTGATACCTGTATCTATCATCTCTGTGAACTTATGGCTGCGGATGTTGAAAATTGATCCCGTAAAGGCTTCATTTTTTCTGTTTTTAAGTCCTATCTTTGGGTTTGTATTTGCAACAAGCATACTTGGAGAGCCCTTTACCTTATATACATTGGGAGGACTGACCCTTGTACTTTGCGGATTGTATTTGGGTCAGAAGTAGGAGTTGAAAAAAATAATGTCAAAATAAAATATATGACACATGGACAAAAGAACATTTCTTAAAAATACAGCTCTGGCTACAACCGGATTAATACTCGGCAATCAGCTGACTTCATGCAAAATCCCGCAAAGTCCACCAAAAAAGTATAAAAACTGGGTTTGGGCACATCCACATGTCAACTGGTCGGCTGATACGTGGAAAATGAAGGTGGATAAAGCCGTCGAATCCGGTATCCACGCCATGCTGGTAGAAGTGTACAATGGTACCAATACATTTTATGAAGGTGGCCAACTTCCCATGGTGGCCAATGTATTGGAAAAGATCATACCAGCATGCCAATCATCCGGTATGGAGTTGCACGCCTGGATGTGGACCATGCCATGCAACGCACCGCAAATCGTCGAAAAACATCCTGAATGGTATGCCTACAATGGACTGGGTCAGCCTGCACACACCCATCCTGCCTATGTATCATACTATAAGTTTTTGTGCCCATGTCATCCCGGTGCTCAGGAGTTTATCAAAGGAAATGTCACAGCACTTTCCAAAATATCCGAACTCGCGGGTGTCCATCTGGATTATGTACGACTTCCTGATGCCATCATAGCTGAAGGACTTCAACCCAAATACAACATTGTACAGGACAAGGAATATCCACCATATGATTATTCGTACTCACCATCGTGCCGCGAAAAGTTCAAAGCCAAACATGGCATCGATCCGCTTACAGACATCAAAGAGCCCGCATCACACAAAGAGTGGGTGCAATTCAGAAGAGACAGTGTGACACACCTGGTCAATGACATCCTGGTACCCGAAGCCAAAAAGTATAATAAGCAAGTCACTGCCGCTGTCTTTCCCAATTGGGAGAACGTAAGGCAAGAATGGCACCGGTGGAATCTGGATGGATTTTTGCCTATGCTGTACCACAATTTCTATTTGCGGGATATGGACTACATCGCTGAACATACACAAAAAGCCAATGAAAGGCTCAAAAATAAAAAACCTGTGTATTCGGGTCTGTTTATACCCTCTATCAAAGCTGAACAAATATCACAAGCAGTTGCTGAGGCACAAAAAGGAAAATGTGCAGGTATATCTCTATTTGACTTAGCGTCCATGTCAGACGAACATTGGCAGGTATTGAAGAAGGTTTTACAGGCTTGATGGGAGTAGATTTAAGCGATGACAATAAACAAATTTTTTAGAGGGCGAAGTAACACTATTCTGGTGTCCCTACTTACCCGGTACATTTCACTTTGACTCAGATATAAAATTTTAAACATACTCTTGATAAGGTTTTTATTAACTACTTTTGTTAAAAAAAAAGGAACTTATGGTACAAACGGAATATAACGTCAACGAATATTGGTCAGAAGTGGCAAAAAGAATTAAAATCAGAGATGAGAGGGATAATGTGATAGCAGGTGATGATGAACCATTTTACAGGTATAAAAGAAAAAGATTTCTTGATCTGCTACTGAAAGAAGATTACCTTGATAAAGATGTTCTTGAAATCGGATGTGGACCGGGAGGAAATTTAAGTTCTCTATATCCTATGAGACCAAAAAAATTGGTAGGTGCTGATATTTCACAAAATATGATTGATCTTGCAAAAGCCAAACTACCGGTTGACATTGAAATTACCAAAACAGATGGCACGAGTTTACCATTTGATGATAATGCATTCAATATTGTTTTTTCTGCCACAGTTTTACAACACAACACCAATGACAAAATGTTGGAAGAGCTTGTAAAAGAGATGTGTAGAGTATGTAATCAAAATTTGTATATTTACGAGAGCATTTCTCCAGTCCTGACAGGAGAAATGCTCTGTAAATGGCGGCCTCAGTCTTACTATATACAACTTATGGAGGGTTTAGGATTCAAATGGGTATCAACAGACTTTATTAATGTCACCGTAAGTTATTACATGGCTGGAGTCATAAGAAAGTTACTTAATCCAAAGGATCGTAAAGAAGGCGAACCGTTAAATAAAATTTCAATTGTTTTGCAAAATTTGCTAATTCCAGTCACATCAATTTTAGACAAAATTATAAAATCAGAAAAAGACCTGGCGCAGCTTAAATTCACTAAGATAAAATAACCTTATTTATTTTTTTTAATAAGCAAATTACTCCCTAAGTCAAAACTTACATTATATCATTATTTTAAAATCTTTGAATATGCGACATCTTATAATTTTAATATTGCTGATCACTTCATCTTTTCAGTTGATAGCCCAGCATCATGAGTATCACCCCGATCCTGACACCAGCATTCATAGAAGACTCGAAGAGTGGAAGGATCTGAAATTTGGATTGCTCATGCATTGGGGACCTTACAGCCAGTGGGGCATCGTCGAGAGTTGGAGTATCTGTCCGGAAGATCTGAGCTGGGCAACCGGCGGCAGGAAACCCGGAATTTCTGAGAGTTATTTTGACTATGTAAAAAGGTATGAAGCACTTCAATACACCTTCAATCCTACCAAATTCAACCCTGAAAAATGGGCATCAGCAGCCAAAGTGGCCGGAATGAAGTATATGGTATTTACGACCAAACACCATGATGGATTCAGTATGTTTGATACCAAACTGACAGACTATAAAATCACAGGACAAGAGACTCCGTTTTCATCCCATCCACGCAGCAATGTGACAAAGGAAGTATTTGATGCTTTCAGAAAAGAGAACTTCTGGATTGGTGCTTACTTTTCCAAGCCTGATTGGCATTCTGACTATTATTGGTGGCGAAAATTTCCACCTTCAGACAGAAATTGTAACTATTCCGTAACAAAACATCCAGAACAATGGCAAAAATTTGTTGATTTCACGCATGGTCAAATCAATGAATTGGTCAGTGATTATGGCAAAGTGGATATATTATGGCTCGATGGAGGTTGGGTAAGGAAGACATCTGATGGTGAAGTCAAAAAATATCTGGCTGATGAAAGTGAAGGATCAAGGTGGGCGCGCAATCCACAAAACCAGGATATCAATATGAGTAAAATAGTAAAAGACGCACGTAAAAAACAACCCAAACTCATCGTAGTGGACAGAGCCGTCACAGGTGAGCACCAAAACTATCTGACACCTGAGCAGCACATACCTGATGACGGACTTCCGTACCCATGGGAGACCTGTATGACTATGGCCAATAGCTGGAGCTATGTCCCCAATGACAAGTATAAACCGACCAATGAAATCATCGAAAAATTGGTTGACATCGTCTCTAAAGGTGGCAATTATCTCCTGAACATCGGCCCGAGTCCAGAAGGCGAATTTGACTCCGTCGCATACAGTAGATTGCATGAGATTGGCTCATGGATGAAGACCAACGGTGAGGCTATCTATAGCACAAGGACGTATGATACATTTAAAGAAGGGGATGGAATCCGTTTCACTAAATCAAAAGATGGAAAAACAAAATATATTTTTCTTTTTGACTTTCCCGACAAAGCAATTACACTGACAAAAGTGAGTGCCGGTAAAACGTCCAGAATCCAGCTACTCGGAAGCAGCGCAAAAATAAAATGGGCTCAAAAAGGCCCAAATATGGAGATCAATTTACCTGCACAGCTCATGAGCGTATCCGATCATGTGTGGGTGCTGAAGATTGTGGATTAAGATGTGTTAAAACGTAGCCTTCACCTGAGCCCTTCCTACATTGACTACAGGTGAGATGCCGGTCTTACGGCCTTCGTAGTTGATGGTAAGGTCGATATTTTTTGCTATTCTTTTGGTATATACCACATTCCAGAGATAGTTTTTGCCATTTTTGAGGCCTTCGAGCATATCGTACTCGATGGGTGAGTTGGCGATGCCGGTAAAATTAATACTTACATAGCTGAGGGACATATCTAGACTATACTGATTGGCTTTTCTGATTGTATATTCAGATGTTATATCATGGATATTTGCCTGATCCATGGTGAGGATGGTTTGATTTTTTTTCTGAAAGCTGTACTTCGCCATCACTCGCATATTTTGAGATGGGCGGATACTGACTTCAGGCCTGATACGGATGACATCAATTTTGAGATTACGATCACCAAAAGCTTCTGACTGATATGTTTTATATGACTTTTCGATATGTAAAAAGAAGTCTGTATTATTTCTGAGATTGAATCTGGTGCGAAGAAACAATTCGTCCAATCCTCTGTCCTCACGTCCGCTTACCTGAATGATACGGTTTTGATTGTTTCTGTTGCCAAGCTGAATGTCATATTTTACATTGCCTTTATTGAAGAATATGGTATTGGTATTCAGTGCATTATAAGCCACTAAAGAAGTGTCCCTGATAGAAAAGTCAATGTAGGATGTCAAAGGACTCGCGATATTGTCCATTTGTTTTTTAGTAATTCTGAAATTGGATAACGATGAAAATCTCGAAAGAAACTTATATGTCTTTGACAGTTTTACACCTTCTTTTAGTGTCTTAAACTTGGACGGATCTATGGTTAAGCTTTGATTCAATTCGAGATTGTTTGTTCTGATAAACTCATTGTTTGTCAGAGATAAACGGATGTAGTTTGACAAAGGATTGGTAGGGTCATATCTGAAATCCTGAACATTGCTGAGATTAGGATTTTCGCTTTCGTTGATCAGGAAAAAGTCGCCCTGACCATTCTCAACCTTGCGGAATATATACTCTATTCTTGGTTCCTGACCTGAACTTGTATTGTATGTAGTAGTCGATCTGATACCTTGATTTATGGCAGCAAAAACATAATCCAATCTTCCGAGAATGGTCTTTTTACTTTTATCATTGGGCAATAGGCCCTGGTCTGTAATAGAAAGATCCCTGCCTGTGATACTCCATGATAAGTCTGAAGCAGCCGAAGCCAACCATTTTCCAGCCAGTTCTAATTCCTTTGCATTGGACGCTTTCTGGAGTTGATCTGTTTTTGCAAAATAATCGTTTCGGGAACTATAAGCTACTTTGATGGAAAAGTCCTTTGAAATGTCACTTGCGATATACCCTTTAAGAAAATTGTAAGCATAGCTAGCCTTTTTTAATGTATCTGTCCTGAAACCTTTCAATGTATTGGATTCACCATCATATTCAGTGCCAATGGTCCAGGACTTATTTTTAAAAAGCTTGTAGCTTGCAGTGATGTTGGGCCTCTGAAATCTGGTAGCCTGATCAAGGAATGATGAAGATGAATTAAGAAAATTGCTAAACGCCCTGGCTGTAAACCTTGCAACTTGATACCTTATTGTACCTTCGTGTTTGGTGCCCGCATACAGATTACCCTTTTCATACCTGTTGTACCCATATTCGAGACCCAAGCCGGATTTGCCAGTAAGTTGTACATGGGACATCAGGAGATTTTCAGCTGCTTTTGAAGTGATCAAACTGATATTCCAGTCTCTGGAAAACTCTGGAGGCCTGTACGGATTCAGTGCATTGAAGTGTTGGTGGAGATATTCATGATTCAGATTTGCTTTGATATTCCATATACCGGCACTATCCAGTCTTCCTGAATGAGAAAACCTGACATTGCTGGCCAATCCCGTATTGTCATTATTGTCAAGGGAAGATCGGCGATTGATGTCCAGATTACTGAGCGCCAGTTCTGCAAACACATCAGTATTGTTTGTTATTTTGTAAGCGGCATTGGCTGTGATAAGTTGTTTTTTTTCAGGTGGAATGAGTTGTATGACAGGCAGATAGGTACCCTTGCCTTTGCCTGCATACAGATATACCCTGCCATTTTTATTTTTGGTATTGTCTATTACATAATCTCCTTTTCCTACGCCTACTTCAGAAAACACAGCTGTATATTTGGCACTGTCCAAATTTTCTGTAAAATAGAGGATGAGATTTGCCGGATCAATCGGATCGGCTTCTCCTCGATATAAGATGCGTGTCAAATCAGTTTTTTCCTCTGGTGCCACTACTCTCAAACTTTTTCTGACTGATTTGGCAAAGTCATCACCACTCGACTCCAGGATGCGAATATCAATAGAGTCCAATTGCTGGTCACCTGTGACATTTTTGCTGTCTTGCTCTGAATATATCTGAATTCCGGCTTTCCATCTCTCGCCTTTGAATGACGTCTCTGCAGCATAAAGAGATCTCAGATAGTTGATATCGGTATATT
Source organism: Saprospiraceae bacterium (assembly GCA_016713025.1). Lineage (NCBI taxonomy): Bacteria > Pseudomonadati > Bacteroidota > Saprospiria > Saprospirales > Saprospiraceae > Saprospiraceae bacterium. The sequence continues at coordinate 491,417 of JADJPZ010000003.1, forward strand.
CAAAATCAATGATCACCCTGCTATCCCTGGCTATGATTCTCGTAGGCGAAAATGCGATCTCTGCCCTATTGTAGTCTATCACATAGTCATAATCAAATCCTCGGGTCAATAAAATTCCGTTAAAAAATACCCTTTCTGTACCTGCTAGGACGATGATAAATCTTTCGCCATTGTTACCCTGAAGTCTGTAAGGACCTTGGTTGCCTTCTTTGGTAGGAATGCTCTGACGGGAAAATTTACCACGAGATATGGCAAAACTTCCTTTTGAAAAAGCTTCGGTTTTGTCACTCACATTGTATGTAGAAGCAAGAGTGATACCTTTGAGTTTTTTGAAATAATTCATAAAATAACTGTCAGGTTTTCTCAATTCATAATCTCCGGCTGTAAGTGAAGTTTTGTTTTTACTTACTTGAATGAATACTTTGTCAAACTCCTGCAGTTGTTGGGTATTACCTTGTGCCTGAATGGGGAGATTTTCGTCTGATATGGCCGCGACTACTTTGAGCCCGTTGCCCAGATCACCTATGAGTTGCATATCAAAGTTGGAATTGATCACGAGACTTTGACTATTACCAATGGATATTCCCCTTGAAAAACTTCCTCTGTAATCCAGGCCTTTGGAATCTACCAATGCATTTTTCCCGTCAGTTGGTTTGTACTCAAATACCTCTCCGATGGCTCTTTCCTGATATTTCAATTGAGAAGTGTCTATCATAAAAAATGGTTTGCCGATGTCAAAAGCAAATGTCCTATACCTGAAAGCAACACTTCGGTTAATAATACTTTTACATATGCTATCAGAAAAAATAATGGTATGATTGTCAATAACAAATTGAGATAGTGTATCTTCACCAATAGTAATCACCAAACTGTGGGGAAGAAGTGTAAAGTTGTCCAATTTTACAGAACAATCCTTGACCGTGAGCACTTTTAATTTCAATGGATTGCCTGTACTGTTCTGACCTGTTACAATCAAACAATATAACATCAAAAACAATCCCAATAACCAAATTCTAATAACCATCAACAATAATACGAAAAACAAGGGCTAAAAATTACTCATTTTGGTTTGATTTCGGTTTAAAAATTTTAGAATTACAAATACTGATAATATTTTGAACCCAAAAAGTGGATAATATTAATTATAAAATTTATATATTTGACCAACAAATAATTTAAAATGAAAGTTGGAAGTTGCCTAATAGGGTTTATGGTTTTTATGTCGTTTTCAGTGTTTGCGCAAAAAAAAGCAATGGTAGGTGGAACACTTATCGATGGTTTTGGTGGTCAACCAATCCATAACAGTGTCATCCTCATTGATGGCGAAAAAATCACCGCCGTTGGTCATCAGGGCAATCTACAGGTGCCGGATGGATATCAGGTGATTTCTACAGAAGGTATGTCAGTATTGCCCGGGCTTTGGGATATGCATGTGCACCTTATGATCAATGGTCACAGTAATTATACACACTGGGATTCTACTTATATAGATAAATTTGAAAAAATCATCATGCCATCTTCTGCGCATCAATTGCTCATGGCTGGTATCACCAGTGCCAGAGACCTTGGTGCACCACTTGAAGCCAGTATCAATGTCAGAAACAGAATCAACAAAGGTGAAATACCTGGACCAACGATGTATATGTCGGGACCTTTTCTGCAGCATAAACCATACCCAGGCACCGAAAAATTCAGATGGGGTATCAATGGTGCCGCGGATGCTATCGCCAAAGTCAACAAACTCGCAGATGCCGGAGTGGATTGTATCAAACTCATAGATCATGATGAGATGAAATATGAAGAAGTCAAAGCCATTGTAGATCAGGCACACAAGCGCAATCTCACTGTCATAGCACACAGCCACAGACCTGAAGAGATAAGGATAGGACTGAAAGCCGGAGTAGATTGTTTTGAACATACTGGCTTAAGCTCAGCTCCCGAATATCCTGAAGACATACTTCAGCAAATCAAAGAAAGAACTGCTCAGATGAATAAAGGACCTCTTTACTGGACTCCTACGGTCGAAGGATTGTACAACTATGAATACGTCAGGGATAATCCTGAAAAATTAGACAATGATTGTTGGCACCTTGGATTACCAAAAGATATTATCGACGATATCGAATCTTCCATCAGATATCCCGGTCGTATGCCATATTTTCAGCTCACTCCCATCAGGAAACCCACACTTGAGAAAAAAGTGAAACAACTAAAAGATGCCGGAGTCGTGCTTTTGATTGGCACAGATAGTGGCATACCTATGAAATTTCACTGCCAAAGCACATGGAACGAACTCGATGTCTGGGTCAACGAGTTTAAAATGGATGCTAACTACGCCATTAAGGCTGCTACATATTGGCCTGCCAAAATGATGGGTGTAGATGACAGGTATGGCACCATCAGCGAAGGCAAATACGCAGACATTATTACGGTCAAAGGCGATGTACTCAGATATGTTTCACTACTACAAAATGTGGACATGGTCATGAAACATGGGAAAGTAGTCAAAGGTATTATGCCGTGATATCCTAATGATCAATCGCCTTCTTCCAGCATAAAAATTTCATTGACTGATTTTCCAAAGTACCCTGAAAGTTTTAACGCCAGCAGCGTTGACGGAACGTATTTTCCTGCTTCAATCGAATTGATGGCCTGTCTTGATACCCCTATGGTTTTGGCAAGCTCATCCTGAGTAATATTTTTTATGGCTCTTTCTACTCTTAGATTATTTTTCATAGCTCATTTGTTTGCGTTCTTGATACAATTTAAAGTTGAATCTGCAAATAAAAATTATCAATATGGTAAACATATTGAATATCATGATATACAGAAACTCAGCGCCAAAAATAAATAGAAAACAAAAGATAAGAATAAAATAATTGATGTAAGTAGCCCAAAGCAGTGAATCCATCCTTGTTCTCCATATGAATTCGTCTTCGATTTTTTCTCTGGAAAAAGCAACCATCATTAACGAAATCAGACACATAACACCAGCAATAGTTTGGGTGTAATTCCCTGTAATGAATTTAAAAAAACCAATGTCCCCTTTATTGAATAATTTTAATCCATCGCTGGCATAGATAGTGAAAACTTTACTTCCCAACCAGTTTAACTCAAAATCAAAAAACAGAACAAATACACCGAGAATAAACGATGGAAAAAACAATACCCAACCAATTTTTTTACAGAAATTGGGCAATAACAAATTTGTGTTCATAATACATTTTTTTAGATGATGAAATGAAACACAAATATATACTATAATTTACATTATGTCAAGTATAATTTACAAAATATTTATAATAAAATACATTTTGTCAATTATCAAACATTATTGAATTGTCAAAATATCTATTGTTAGTCATACTCTTCAACCGGCAGTTCCTCCATTTTTTCACCAAAAACAAAATGATTGAACCACTGCCAGTTGTGCCAGATAGCTGCCAGTCTTTCTTTGGGCTTATTGATACCATGCCCAAATCCTTTGTACACTATTAGTTTTGAAGGTATATTCCTGTCCTGTAGTCCACGATACAATTCATAGGCATTGGGTATAGGTACTCTTCGATCGAATTCTCCATGCTGAATCAATGTTGGCGTAGATGCTTTATTGATGTTTGTCATGGGTGAAGTTTTCAAATATACATTCATGTCAGACCAGGGTGTGGCTTGCAGATATTGCCTTGTAAACGGAGTGATGTCAGTGTTTACATAGTAAGTGACCCAGTTGGATATACCTGCGCCGACTGAAATGGCTTTGAATCGGTTGGTATTGGTAGTAAGAAAAGCGGAAATGTAGCCGCCCTGACTCCAGCCCATACATCCCATTCTGGAGGTATCAATCATACCTTTGCTATTGAGGTGGTCAATCCCACTCATAACATCCCACATGTCTCCTACACCCAGATTTCGAACGTTGAGAGATCTGAATTTTTCTCCGTAACCTGCGCTGCCTCTATAGTTGACTCTGAGTACAAGTGCTCCTTTTTCACACCACTGACTGATAGGGTACACACCTCCGGGAGTTGGCTCCGGTCTGTCGATGCCTGTGGGACCCCCATGGATCACCATCAAAAGAGGATATTTCTTTTTAGAGTCATAGTCTCCAGGCTTAATCAATACTCCTTCAATTTCAGCACCGTCTTTGCTTTTCCAGCTGATGATCTCACTCTTTGGCACTTTCCAGTCTTTGATTTGAGCAGTCATATTTGTAACAGTTATTAACTTTTCTGATTTTTTTCCATACCATATTTCATTGAGCTGGTCGAAATTCCGTCCACTGATTGCTATCAGACTACCGTCTTTACTTGAAGATACTGTTCCCGGCAGATCCATACCGGTCTCCAACTCTTGGGTGGTATCAGACATTGGGTCATATATGAATACTTTATTTTTCATCTTCACATTTCTCCCATAGATGATACCTGATGGATTCCAGTCATAAATCGACTTATTTTCATCAACATTAGTAAGAATTTCCTTTGATTTACCTTCTTCCAGATTAAAGATAAATACTCTATTATTTTTGTAATAATGCGATATGGTATCATTTAATGTACTTGTATAAAGCACAGATTTCCCGTCAGGGCTCCAATTCTGGAAAAAGTCGCCTCCCATATTTTTAATAATAGTCTTTACTTCTTTATTTCCGATGTTTAATATAGCAATATCAGAGTGGATGGAAGCATTGATCAAAGGATTGGGCTGACGGTTGAAAGCGATTTGTTTGCCATCGGGGCTCCAGTCAAAGCCGGATACAGTAAAATCACCTTCGGTCAATCGCATTGCTTTGGGCATGTTGAAGCATGGTGTTGTTTTATTGGATCTAAGGCTGTCAGATTTTGAATTATAGCAAGGCAATAACCCCGCATTTAGTACAGAGTCCAGATTGAAATTTAAAACCCAAAGATGACTCAATTTATATTCTTCACCTTCGATACTAAAAGCACCATATCTGGACAGCATTCCTTTATCCTTTTTTGAATCAGATTCTGTTTTTGTAAATGCAAATTTGTCTCCATTAGGATTCCATTTGTATGATGTTATTCCATTCTCTTCATCTGTAATCGGAAATGCCTCTCCTCCATCCACAGAAATCAGAAATAACTGGTTTTTATTGCCTCGGTCTGCAAGAAAACTCACCCATCTGCTATCCGGGCTAAATGATCCTGCACTGCTACTGCCTTTTGTTGTTCTGGTCAGTTGAAACGGTTGCTGGCCATTTCTGCTCAACCATATCTCGGTATCATAGCTATTGTCACTCCAATTGGTACTGGTGACATTATAAATAACGTTTTTTCCATCGGGAGATATTATTGTACCTCCTGCTTGCTTGAGACTGATCCATTTTTCAAATGGAACAGATACATTCAACTGAGCAAATGTCGTGAGCGTGGTGACTAGAAAAAAAACGGGAATACAAATACTTTTCATTTTTGAAGTTATTATTTATCAGCAAATATGGGTCATTTAAAAATAATTTTATCAAAACTTTATATCAAAAATGACCAAAAAATCCAAAACATATTTAACTAATGAATTTATACTCATGCCTTGAGAATTAAAATATGATGCCAAAATCCAAATTTAAACAAAATCTAAAGCATAACGAGCTCTATAATTCTAAAGTGCATATAACAAAATAGAAGTGAATGCCTCCGTTTAAGAATTTCGCAGCTTACTTGTCATTCGTAAGAAACAAGCCGTATGTATCCCAAAATTGCACTATACTATATAGTTTTCAGTACTAAATTAATGATCCCTGTCGAAGAAGTATAAACCTGAAATGGCGATTTCTGATCAATTTTCTATTTTGAACGAAAATATGTACATCCTAAAAAGACAATAAAGTCTAAGGGTTTCTATATTTGCAGTAGACTGTCAAATCGCTTTTCACACATGTTTATAAAAATAAAAAATAAAAACCAAAAACTTATGAGAGCAAGTTTTTTTTCATCTATTTTGATTCTTTTCTTTGTCAATATCTCATTTCAGATTTTATCCGGGCAGGAGCCTGCTAAAAAACAAGCCATGACCCCGGAGCTGCTTTGGAAGGTACAGAGGGTTTCAGGTACAGGAATATCCAAAGATGGTAAAAATGTTATTTTCAGAGTGAGTACTCCTTCGGTCGAAGATAATAAATTCAGTTCAAAGACATATACAGTCCCGGTGAGCGGAGGCCAAGCAGCGGAAATCAATCTAACCAATGCAGGTTTGAGCGATAAAAATATTTCTCCCGATGGAAAATTTAAGATTACCCACAAGCCCGTCAAGGTTGAGCCTGTACACGGATATGACTTTCATCCTGAACTGAAAAAGTCCACAGCACAAATATACACAGCACTGGATTACAGACACTGGGATACCTGGAATTATGGCGAATTCAATCATGTGATATTCGGACCGGTCGATGCACCCGACTCTACTTACACAGATATCATGAAAGGGGAAGCTTATCATAGCCCTCAAAAACCATTTGGTGGTGATGAAGACTATATCTGGAGCCCTGACAATAAAAGTATCATTTACGTAAGCAAAAAACTTTCGGGTACAAAAGCTGCACAAAGCACCAACACTGACATCTACCAGTATGATATCAGTACTGGTAAAACGATCAACCTCACGGCTGACAACAAAGGATATGACACATACCCGTTATATTCTGTCAATGGTGATCTGGCTTATCTCAGCATGAAGACAGATGGCTTTGAAGCCGATAAAAATGATATAAAAGTGATTTCCAATGGTATCACAACCAATCTGACCGCCCGATGGGATGAATCAGTCAATAGTTTTATATGGGCAGCAGATGGGAAAAATTTATATTTTATTGCGGCAGTTGATGGTACATTACAAGTTTTTAGTGTCGATTTTCCGGGTATGACCAAAAAACTTCCTGTAGTGACTCAAATAACCAAAGGTGACTGGGATGTAAATAATATCATCGGACTATCAGGGGATTTGTTGATAGTTTCAAGACTGAGTATGAACAGGGCAGCTGAAATATACAGCTTCAATCTAAGCAACAAAACCTGGATCCAACTGACCGATGTCAATCGGGAACTATACAGCAATATCGGAGCATGTCGTACCGAAAGAAGGATGGTCATGACCACAGATAATAAAAATATGCTGGTGTGGGTAGTCTACCCTCCGGATTTTGATCCAAAGAAAAAATATCCGGCACTGCTATATTGCCAGGGAGGACCACAATCGGCATTGACACAGTTCTACTCTTACAGATGGAATCTCCATCTTATGGCAAGCCAAGGCTATATAGTAGTCGCTCCCAACAGACGCGGTATGCCAGGCCACGGGGTAAAATGGAATAAACAAATCAGTAAAGATTGGGGCGGACAGAATATCAGTGACTTGTACAGCGCAATAGACCACATGGCAAAGGAACCTTTTGTGGACAAGAACAGGTTAGGGGCAGTAGGTGCAAGTTATGGTGGTTACTCTGTATTTTATATGGCAGGAACACACAAAAATAGATTTAAAACTTTTATAGCTCATGATGGTATTTTCAATACAGTAAGTATGTATGGCACCACAGAAGAAATGTTTTTTGTCAATTATGATCTGGGAGGACCATACTGGGAAAAGAAAACTGATGTAAGTATGATAGGTGAAATCCCTGTGACCAATGAAATTCCCAATAAGTCCTACACTTCATTTAATCCTGTAAATCATGTACACAAATGGAATACACCTATATACATCATCCAGGGAGGTAAAGACTACAGGGTATCAGATGGTCAAAGTATGGAAGCCTTTACTGCAGCACAGATCAAAGGAATAAAAAGTAAATTCCTCTATTTGCCTGATGAGAACCACTGGGTTGTCAAACCCCAAAACAGTATAGTCTGGCAAAGGGAATTTTTTAAGTGGCTAGATGAGACTTTGAAGTAAAGAATAATAAAAATTAACTATTAAATATGTCGATTGATCCTACAAGATTTCAATTAAAAAGGAGTGCAATTTAGCACAAAAAAACTGCTCAGAATAGTAACACATTGTCTGCAAAGCTGTTATGGTTTTATAGTACAGAATGTGCATTAAAGAGTTTATATCTTAAAAAAAATAGTTTGCCGATTTTTACAAGCCGTTTAGCTAAGAATTTTGGGCATAATCTATCTAAATTATCAAAAGAATGTGCAATACCAAATAATACTCGTCCAGTGGTTGCACTAAGTGGTGTTAATTATCCCATTCACGAATTTCATGAGAGGCTGAGATACGGAGTGAATTTACCTTTAAACATAGAAAATAGTCAACTTACGTACATTAAACAAGTTAATTCTGTTGTCATAAATTTAATTTAAAATGAATAATAATTTATTATATACTTGGATAGATGTTCAATCCCAAATTCAAAATTTTTATAGCGATAAATCAAAAAGTACTATACTCAAAGATGTAAATTATCATGCATATTGGGATGGCTTAAATATTTCATATTATGGAAAACCTAATAAAGCAAAAGTAATAAAAGATTTGAATGAAATTTTTAAGTTAAGATTTACTGAAAATTCAGATCCACCTTTTATTGAATTGGAAGGAGGAATTAAATTTGATGTTTATTTAGAAGAGGTTGAAAATGAAGACGATATTGAACAGAATTTGGTAAAACCCATTTTATCAAGTTATTCATTTGTTTGGAGTACAATAAATTCAGAACCAGTCTCTAGAAATAATGAAACTCCAAATCTATATGCTTTTCATTCATTCAAAGGTGGTGTTGGTCGAACGCTTCATGCCTTGGCTTTTGCAATTCATTTAATTAAATCCAATAAGAAGGTACTCTTAATTGATGCGGATTTTGAAGCTCCTGGAATTTCATGGATTTTTTCAAACTGCGATATATCTTTTGCAGATATTCTGGCTATGTATCATGGTAGTAATGATAAGGAAAGTGTAATTGATTTGGCCAGCCAAGTCCTAGAAAAGGAGAAAGTTGATAAACTATATGTTTTACCAGCATTCAGAAATCTGGAAGAAAAAATTCCATTTCTGGATATTACTCCTGAAAATATTGTGCAGTTTGACAATGATCCATTTGTGATGTCAAAATTAGTATCTGATTTAGGTGCTAAATTGCAAGTGGACTATGTTGTTTTGGACTTAAGGGCGGGATTGTCAGAATTAGGCGCCCCTTGGTTTTTTGATCCGAATATTCAAAAAGTATTTGTTACTACATTAGCGAGCCAGGCTCTCTTAGGAACAAATATGATGTTTAAAAGTCTTTCAAACTTTAGACAAGAGCTTAATTTAGAAAAAGGAAAAGAGATACTACCGATGCTCATTTTTTCGCAGATACCTACCAACATTGTGAAAGAATATGAGGAAAATTGGTCTGATTCTTATTCAAATAATGGTCACCTTGGATTGATCAGGGATTCATACAAAGATGCTTTTTTAAACATGGATGATTTGGAAAGTAGTGATTCATACCAAGACTTAACTCCAAATCAAATTTTAGGGTCTGTATTAAGCCCGGTTACAATATTTACAAAAGAATACGATAGTTTAAAATCACTCCCAAATGATTGGAATGAAGTTAGAGAGCTAATCGAAAGAAGTCAATTAGACGAAGGTATAGCTAAATTTGCATTTAATAATCCAACTGTCCATGTAGATGTTAAAGATTGGGAAGGAAGTTTAAAAAAGTTAAAGGAAATTACTGATAAAGAAAAATTTGCTGAAACTTCGACTTCTAGTGATTTTTTTATTAACACTTCCATAAAAAACATTGCTACAACATTTAAAAGTGATTTGCCTATTGCAGTAGTTGTGGGTGCAAAAGGCTCTGGTAAAACATTTTTATTTTCTCAAATTTTTTTCTTAAAATATTGGAGTAAATTTGTTGACAAAATATTGAATGTTAAGCAAAATGATTCGGGAATAATTTTGCCAATAACTATTCCTTCTAATTTTACAAATCAAAATACATGGTCTAAAATCCCGGAAAGCTTACAGGCTATTAATGATAATGACTTAAGTAATAAAAATATTTGGTTGGATGTAATTAGACCCGATATTGAAAAATCACTTCAACAAGAATTCACAGTAAGTGAATGGAGAACAAAATGGCTCGATTATATTGCTTGGGCAGCTGGTTTTAAAATAGGTAAAGCAAATGTAATTTTAGATTTTCTTGAATACATCAAGTCAAATAAAATTCAAATTGTAAGTATTTTTGATGGTTTAGAAGACTTGTTTAAAGATTTTAACACAGAAAAAAAACAGCAAGTTTCTACAGCAGCTTTACTACAAGATGTACCCAATTGGCTTGCCACCCAATCTACAAAATATTTAGGTGTAATTGTATTCATTAGAAGAGACTTAGTAACTTCTTCAATTACCCAAAATTCAGGTCAGTTTTTAGCCAGATACCAAGACTTTGAGTTAAAATGGGTAAAAGATGAAGCATTAAAGCTTATTCACTGGATTCTAAATCAGTACGAAATTTTTAATCAAAGTACTATTGAAAATTGGTCTGTAGAATTGTCACATGCAAGTGAAGAAAAGTTGATTCAAAATTTATACAAACTTTGGGGGATGCGCATGGCAAAAGACAGTTCAAATGAAGCTTACACTGACAAGTGGGTATTAGGAGCTCTTGCTAATTTAAATAAACAGATTCAATCTCGTGATATTGTTAGATTTTTACATTATTCTTCCGAAAAATCTCTGAATAATGCACCTAATAAAGCAATTTATCCTGATAGATTGTTGTTTCCTTCAGAAATTAAAAAAGCAATTGATGAGGTAGGAAGAGAAAAATTGGAAGAGGTTAAAGTTGAAAATGAGCCGTTGAAAAAGGTATTAAATAAATTAGAAGATCAGTCGTCTGTTCTTAAATTTCCTTGCAAGAAAGAAGATTTAAACAGTTTTACAGAAAAGGACATAGATATTTTAATAGAAAATGGTGTAGTAAAACTCCATGAAGGAGAATACTATATGGCTGAAATTTTCAGAAAAGCAATGAAATTTGATTATTCCAGAAAAGGAAAACCAAAAGTATTGTACTTATAAAGTATGAAATTCAACGGGAGTTTTTTAAGTGGCTGAAGGAAACACTGTAGTATTGACTATCTTTGCTCCATAACTTAGTGATATGACCCAGAAAATATATCAGGTAGATGCATTTACTGACAAGATATTTGCAGGAAATCCGGCTGCAGTGTGCCCACTTAACAAATGGCTGGATGATGACCTTATGCAAAAGATTGCCGCAGAAAACAATCTGTCAGAAACAGTCTTTTATGTCAAAAACGGGGACAATTTTGATATCAGATGGTTTACACCTGAGGTGGAAGTTGATCTGTGCGGACATGCTACACTGGCAGCTGCTTTCGTATTGTTTTGGCATCAAGGTTTCTCAGGGGATATTATTCATTTTTATTCAGAACGAAGCGGTCCCCTTTCTGTTAAAAAGAATGACAATTTGCTTACTCTGAATTTCCCAACTGATGAGATACATCAAATGGAGCTGACATCTGACATCACCTTAGGATTCAATATCAGTCCTGTTGCAGTATACAAAGGTAAGACAGATTACATGTTGATCTATGATAATGAAGATCAAATTCTTCAGTTAATGCCGGATTACACTACTATTCAACAATGGCCGGTTCGTGGAGTTATAGTAACAGCGGCGGGAAAACATTCAGATTTTGTCTCCAGATTTTTTGCCCCGCAATCAGGCGTCAATGAAGACCCTGTTACGGGATCCGCACATACATCACTAACACCGTATTGGTCAGCAAAACTGAATAAAAATGAAATGACAGCTTTACAACTTTCTAGTCGCGGCGGCTACCTGAAATGCACTTACCTCCATGATAGAGTTGAAATAAGTGGGAAAGCAAAATTATACCTAAAAGGAGAAATTTTTATTGTGTAGTTTTCATTTTGAAATAAGCCATTCATATCAAAACATCATCAAAAAATATAGGAATCATCATCCTCGCAGCAGGTGCATCATCTCGGTTGGGAAGACCTAAACAATTGTTACAGTTTGGAGGCACTACTCTTCTCCAGCATACTCTTGACGTTGTAAAAACATTAAAAGTAGATCCGGTGGTGATCGTGACAGGGGCATATCATGATAAAATCATTGAAGTGACCGTTATTGGTGACCTTTATTTCGAATATAATGAATCATGGCAGGAAGGCATGACTACATCCATTGTATGCGGTATAAAACGTCTCGTATCAGAAGCACCGGAGGCTGATGCTGCCATTATCCTGATGTGTGACCAGCCATTTTTGAGTGCTGAAATACTAAATGAGATGATAAAAACCTATCATCTTTCATCTAAAGAAATCGTACAATGCCAGTATGGCAAAGCATCCGGACCGCCAGTGCTGTTTGATAAGTCTTTGTTTGCTTCAATTTGTGCCCTTAAAGAAAAAAATGGTGCACGCAGTATTATTAAAAACAATCCTGACAAAGTTGCACATGTGTCATTTCCGGATGGTAGCATTGATATAGATACTGAAGATGATTATAAACTGTTATTATAAATTTCAATGTCGTTTAGATAAGGATTTTTTCGCTGTTTTTACCCTATCTAAATCTTTCCCTAACAAGGGACAGACTTCATATAGAGGTTTACCTTTTAATTCTTTGTCAAATTATACTGACTCTCCAATTGATTGGAAAACTGTTGGGTTAACCCAACAATTGTGACCCTAATTTACCTATACATTTATCTTTAACTATGAAAAAATATCAGGTTTCCGGTTGATGACATTTTGATGAAAGTGCAATAGACTTACTTTTTTGAAGGTGACAAAGTAGAATTAATCCAACCCTGTTAGATGCCGGTTTTTATGTCATCGATAGCTCATAAAAAATTTAGATACCAAAATTAACCTTCTTCCTTCCTCAGTACTTCCAACGGTGGGCTACTGACAACACTACGGCTATTGAACATACCCGTGACCACAGTCACTATTACTACCATCAGAAATACAGCTATCACGGGTATCCAGTCTATTACAAAGTCTAATTTTAACTGAAATTTTGTAAGAATAAAGGCTGCCAGAATCGCGATTACTATCCCGGTTCCGGCTGAAAGTGATCCAAGTATGGTATATTCAGTCATATTGATCTTCAGAATCTGGGATTTTGTGGCTCCGATGGTCCGCAAAAGAATACTCTCTTTCAGCCTTTGGTATTTACTGAGCAGAAGTGAACTAATCAATACAATCATACCTGTAAGCAAACTGAATATCGCCATAAACCGGATGATAAATGCCACTTTCTGAAGGATGTCATTGACTGATTCAAGGATAGTGGTGAGATCGACTACTGATATGTTTGGAAACGTTTTTACGACTTCTCCGCGGTATGCAGAGATGGTTTTGTTGTCAGGAGCTTTGGTGACCAACACCTGAAACTGTGGGGCCTGCTCTAATAAACCTGATGGAAATACTATAAAAAATCTGGTGGACAAATTACGGAACTCTATCTCTCTCAGACTACCTACATAAGTCACGATTCTTGTACCCTGAACATTAAAAACTACTTCATCACCGAGATTTACATCCAGTGCTTCAGCAAACGTGGTACCCAATGAAACAAAAATACTATCATTGCCACCACGATATTTTCTCAGATCACCACTTACCAATTTTTCATCTTCTGAAATCGTGTCCCGATAGGTTACCCGCGCTTCTCTGTTGGCTGCCCATCTTTTTGAGTTCATGGTGCTGTCAGCCATCCATTGGGCTTTGGTCTTTCCTTTCCAGCCATCTATTTTCATAGTGACGATCGGGACTTCCTGAATGACGGGCAGATTATATTTGGTGGTTATGGCCTTGAGATCTTTCATTTGATTGGTTTCAATACCATAAAGGATCATATTCGGTTGTTTACCCTCGTCCATCAGGGAAACGTTGTTAAGCAACAAACTTTGAAGGATGATCATTGTCGTCAAAACTGCAGTACCCATACCTATAGTAACCATGATGGTCTGCGTCTGATTGTCGGGTCTGAACAGATTGGACATACCTTGTTTCAAAATAAATCCGGCTTTTTCCGGTATCATTTTTCTCAAAGAGCTGGTGACCAATACAGAAATGCCAGAAAGAATAAAATATGCCAACAGAATGCCCACCACAAAAAGTGCACCTGTAATCAATGAGCCGGTAAGCAACCACATAAATAAGGTCAGCGCCACTAAGATTAAGAGATACAGCCCGATTTTTATCATGCTGAATGATGCAGCTCCTTCTTCCACCGAAGATCTGAGAATTCTAAGCGGGCTTACAGATCGGATATTTACCAGTGGGATCAATGAAAACAAAGATGTCACCACCAGCCCTATAGCGAAGCCTTCCGATATTGCAGTTGGCGAAATACGCATATTGACCTGAACAGGCAAAAAGTCTTTCAGAATCAAAGGCAGTAAACTTTGTATGGCTACGCCTGCTATCACACCAGAAATGACTGCCAGCAAACCCAATGACATGATCTGAATAAAATAAACCAGAAATGCATCATCTGACTTCATCCCGATGCACCTTAGCAGTGCTATGGAGTTGTATTTTGATTTTACGTAAATAAATACACTGGACGCCACGCCTATACAGCCTAAAAGCAGTGCCACCACGGCAATAAGGTTTAAAAAGTTGTTCAGAAAACCGAATGCCTGATTGAGATTTTCCTTGCGATCTTCGATGGTTTCTACGCGCAGACTTTCAGAACGGAACAGTTTTTTTCTGGATGATTTCCATTTTTCTACATCAAAACCCTGCGGCACTTTGTAGTAATAGGCATAATTGACTAAGCTGCCGGGTTGTACCAGACCGGTACTATCCAATGACTCAATGGAAAGGTAGATGGCAGGTGCTACTGCAGACGCCGCACCGATACTTCCTATGGCTCCGCTCAATTTTCCTGCGATCGAAAACATCATATTTCCCAGCTTTATAGAGTCACCTGTGGCTAAGCTGTGCTGCAGCATCAGGCTTTCGTCGACAAGAGCATAAGGGCCGTTTTTGTACATTTTAGCTGCATCGACCGGGTCCGTTTTGATCTTGCCATAAAATGGAAAATCGCCTTCCAGCGCTTTCAGTCGCACAAACTGTGTTTCATCCGTTTTGGGAATATAGGACATGGAAAGCAGTTCCATCTCGCGCGCTTTTTCTCCCGGCAGGGAGTCAAGGATGTTCAGGATTTCGGGTTCTGCAACTTTATTGGTGGATGCTGCAAGATCGGCACCTAACAGTGTAGCAGCTTCGCGGTCGATTTCATTGCGCAGGTTGTAATTGAATGAATTGATAGCCACGAGGGCAGCAACCCCCAGTACGATGGATGACATAAACAGGACAAGCTTAGCCCTGTTTTTTCTGCTGTCTCTTAATGCCGTTTTGAGTAAAAATGTAAATCTGCTCATTATGCTCAGGCAGGAACCTCGTTTAAGTGATCTGAAACTACGTGCCCTGATTTTAGCTGTATGGTTCTTTTGGTTTTGGCAGCCAGGTCCTGATTGTGGGTGACGATGATCAAAGTAGTACCATAATCTTTGTTCAGGTCAAACATCAGTTTTTCTATGGTCTCTCCGGTGTCACCATCGAGATTACCTGTCGGTTCGTCAGCAAAAAGTATCTTTGGTTTATTGATAAATGCCCTGGCTAATGCCACACGTTGTTGTTCGCCACCGGAGAGCTGAGATGGATAATGCGTCACCCTGTCGCCAAGTCCAACCCGTTTGAGCAGGTCTTCTGCATCTTTGTGAGCGGTGTATATACCTTGCATTTCAAGGGGCAGCATCACGTTTTCAAGTGCTGTCAGACTGGGTAGCAACTGAAAATTCTGGAAGATGAAGCCAACATACTTATTTCTCAGCACCGCCCGCTGATCTTCAGAAAGTGGGCTGATTTTATTTCCCAGGATGGTGATTTCTCCGGAAGAAGGATTGTCAAGTGCAGCGCACAGACCCATTAGGGTCGTTTTACCGCTTCCAGAAGGACCGGTGATGGATACCGTCTCTCCTTCATGCACTTCGATATTGATAGATTGAAGCACAGATAATGACTTTCCGCCACTTTGATAGTTCATATTGAGGTTGTCCACCTTTAAAATTACCGACATAAATAAACTCTTTTCTGATTACTTGGTTAAATTGAAACAAACACATACATAAAAATGATCAGTATATATCCAGTGTCAAAAACATCGTCTCGATTTTACTCATCCCCGACCCTTCCCTTAAAATGGAAGGGAGACTTCTTTAAAAATCACAGCAATGCACTAAATTTTGGTATTATAACAATAAACAAAAAATCGAGAATATGGCTTACATTCCTAAAGAAGTTTTGGGTATTAATGATCATCATAATGCTAACCATACAAGGATGCAAGTCTAAACAAGAAAGTAGTGTACAAGTTGACAGTAAAGCCGAAAATAATGACCAAAACACGCCATCTGTCGCTGAAGAGGCAAAGCAGGCAGATAAAAAAACGATTCTCTTTTTTGGCAACAGCCTCACTGCCGGATATGGACTGGATGAAGAGCAATCATTTCCGGCACTGATACAGCAATGCATCGACAGCCTGGGATTGGCATATCTTGTGGTCAATGCAGGATTGAGCGGAGAAACAACATCAGTAGGCCTGAATCGCATAGAGTGGGTACTCAAACAAAAGGTGGATATCTTTGTCCTGGAACTGGGCGCCAATGATGTACTCCGCGGACTTGACCTGAAGGCCACTGAATCCAACCTGAAAGCTATCCTCGACAAAGTAAAGAGTACGTATCCGGATGTTAAGCTGATGCTGGCAGGAATGCAGGCACCGCCTAATATGGGCAATGATTATACCCGGCAGTTTGCAGCGATATTTCCTCGCCTGGCCAAGCAATACAACGCTGCACTCATCCCATTTCTGCTGAAGGATGTAGCTGCTATCCCATCACTCAATCTGGCAGATGGAAAACATCCCAATGTTGAAGGGCAAAAGATCGTGAGGGATAATGTTTGGGAGGTGCTGGAGGGTTTAGTAAATAATTGAATACTTACTTAATAATTGTGGGACGTTATTTTTCTACCAAATAAAATTATAAAATTTTATTGAGCTTTTTTGGAATTAAATAGAATGAGATGAGTAAAAGGCTAGTACTTTACTTATCTCATTTGTAGGTGTGGTTATTTTATTATTTTATCCTTTTCTGCACCAGTGCACCAGTGCACCTGCGGCCCTAGCTACTGCTCCAATTACATCATGAACAACAAGTTTTCTCCAATTTATTAGAGTATTGACCAAATATTATAAAATAGCAAAAACAGAATTAGTAAAAGAAGGAGAATATTTAACATATTAATTTGCTTTACATATATTTGTTTCATTAATATAATTAATGCAAATAGCAAAAATGAAATGGATAATATTGAAATTAAACTGCTATCTAGTCCTAAAAAAAAATTATTTTCAAATAATTTTACTTTTGATATTTGATCAAAATTATGATAATTATAGACGTAGATCCAACTTACAAAACTGTAAAAAGGAAACAATATTAATAAAACAAGTTTAATTTTATTTTTCATATTAATTTAATTTTTAATTTGATTCAATTAGGCATTTAAGCATGCCTAATTGAATAATTTTACTATTTAATGCCCTGTACAATCACTTTGACATGCCCAGCCACAATGCCATTTTGAGCAGCATATACATTCAAGATCATGGGCGAAACATGTATAAGTCCACATCCAACAACACCCACTATAGTTGCCACAACATCCATACGCAGATCCTAGCCCTAACAAACAATTTTTGCCCCTCGTCTCTAATTTTTTTTCATTTAACAAATAATTTCTAAATTCTTTTTTGCTAAGGTCCACAACCATTCCTTCCTACACCCATGAGTTACTCCACACTGTGCGCTTTCTGTCCCTATAGCGTCTCTCTTGATTTACTCCGCTATGATCGGGTACTGACTTGGCTACGAGCAGGTATAATCCATACTGCGTGATGCATAGTACGACCTCTCCCTGGACAAGTGTAATGTTAAGGTTAAATTGACAGATGACTTATTGTATCTTTTCCATTTGCTCTTCGTTGATGAACCCCTTCCTTAGTTACTGCTAAGGTCGGGAACCCTCGCCTTGATCAAAAGAAAAATCTACCTATAATTGATCCGTCATTCAACACTTACCATAACACTGGCTCGTTTTGACACAAGTGTGTTTCGGCATCATATGATGCGACTGGAACGATAAACTAAAATACACCACAGGACAGTGTCTGATTTTCAAAAATTAACCTTAAATGCTCTAAGAAAGATTTAGTATTTGCTGCGAGCCGGACTGAATGATGCGAAGCAAAATCGTGATAGAAATCACGATTTAATGAAAGAAACCAATCAAGCCTTTGATTGGATGGGCGGCTTTCGCAGTTCCTTCATTATCGAGTAAAGCATTTTACTCGATTCCCACCTATGGCGAGACCATTCAGTCACCACAGCTCCTCGTAGCAAAAATGCAGGCTCTCTTTTTGTCATCTATCGCAAGATAGGACAAAATATCAAGCCATACCGGCATCTTTCAAAATTTCTTCTGACTTTCCTGTATTTTTTTGTTTGTTTATTCCTGAGATATAGTACCGTGGTACTATATGTATCAGGACGTCTTAAATTTTTGCAATCCGTTGAAAAAATAGAGTAATAGATGACTGCACTTCTGAGCCATCAGCAACGATACGTGTATAGCAGCAGCACAAACTACTGAGCACAATTGATTTTTTGATATGATACTACACAACTGAAACTGCGACAGCATCATCCAAAAAAACCATCAAAAATGATCAAAATATCATCTTCAATCTTCTAAACTTAATTCTCTCAACGGGTGCAATTTTTTATCATCGGTCTCTTTTCATTTCACAATAGTATCATATCATGACCTATGATAATTGATGTAAATTTAAGGGGAATAATATTATAGAGCAAGGATTTTGGTGAATATTTTTATATATATTCATTATATATATATATATTGTATATCAATGTGATATGATTGGTGCTTGTAGTTGTGTGCTTGAAATATTTTTGATTAAAAAGCAAAAACTAAGAGAAAAGGAGCACAAATGGCATGTATCGGGCTTTATGAGACTGAAACTTGCGCTAGCATGGGATTGGAATATCTTGTGGTCAATGCTGGATTTTTATAACAATTGAATGAAAAAATGGAATACACCCCATACCTTTACGCCTATGGTTGCACAAGATATCATCATAGTAGGTGGCGGAGCTGCAGGTTTTTTTGCAGCAATTAATGCTAAAATAAAAAACCTGAATCAAAAGTTACTATTTTAGAGCAATCCAA
Source organism: Saprospiraceae bacterium (assembly GCA_016713025.1). Lineage (NCBI taxonomy): Bacteria > Pseudomonadati > Bacteroidota > Saprospiria > Saprospirales > Saprospiraceae > Saprospiraceae bacterium. Next base: position 510,758 of record JADJPZ010000003.1, read on the forward strand.
AGAAGTGCTCAATAAAGTCAGAATATCTGGTAGTGGTAGATGTAATGTCACTCATCATTGTTTTGACCCGCGATTATTAACTACTTATTATCCACGTGGTCAGAGAGAACTATTAGGACCATTTCACATTTTTGGAGCGCAAGATACTGTGAATTGGTTTGAGGAGCATGGAGTAAAATTATATACAGAGCCAGATGGATGTATGTTTCCAGTATCCAATAGTTCTGATACTATTATCCAATGTTTTTTGCATTTGGCCGAAAAGTATCAAATCCAGATCATTAGAAATGCTAAAGTTAAGGCATTTAACTATAATGACACCAAAGCCTATAAGTATGAAGTCGTAACAGAAAGTGTGAATTATACTACTAAAATGTTAATGTTTGCCACAGGAAGTAGTCCTTTTGTATGGAATATGCTGGCGCAACATGGATATGAGATCATACCGCCATGTCCATCCTTATTTACTTTCAATCTACCTGGCCACCCTATTAGTAAATTGATGGGTTTGGTTGTAAAAAACACACATGTATCCATAGAAAATTCAAAAATATGCACTGATGGCCCATTGCTCATCACACATTGGGGACTAAGTGGTCCTGCAGTGCTGAAAGCGTCTGCTTGGGGCGCAACAGTACTGGCAGAAAGAAATTATGATTTTACGGCTTATGTAGATTGGGTACCTAATATAAAGATCGATGACATCACCGAGCTCAGAGAAACAATGGCAAAGAAAAAAGTCACCGCCAATCACCTTTTTGGCCTACCTGCTAGGCTTTGGCAGTTTCTTTTAGAATCAGTACTTAAAGATAAGGAGAAAAATTGGGCATCACTTACAAAAAATGAGATGTCAGATATCGTCACTCAACTCAAAAAATGCCCATTTCCTGTCAAAGGCAAAACGACTTTTAAGGAAGAATTTGTTACAGCCGGTGGAGTAGCCTTACATCAGATAAACTTCAAGACCTTTGAAAGCAAAAAACATCCTGGCCTATTTATGGCAGGTGAAGTGATCAATATAGATGCTGTTACAGGGGGATTCAACTTCCAAGCAGCATGGACGGGTGGATATATTGCTGGTATGACTATAGCTGAGAATGCGTGAATAATAAATAAGTAACATAAAAACCCGCAGATAAATAATTAGACGTCTAAAATTTCTGAAATTAATAGCTGAATTCATTAAAAATCAAAGAAAGAGATCACTCCTTCCATTTTAAGCCTGGAGAGAAAATGTGTGGGAGCAACAACCCTACCACACAACGTTAAAATCTTTGCCACCAAGGCACAAAGTCACCAAGTTAAACCAAGGATTTTTCTTTATTTGAATTAAGAGTGTGTATGTAACTTTTTTGCTCACAATTAATGATGGGCAATTCAGAAGCCCAAGTTGAAAACTTGCGCTAGCAGGGAAAACTTGCCCTAGCAGGGGTAAAATGTGTGGACGATGCTGGAGGAAACAAAGTCTAAACATTCACTCCATGATGAACAACATCATTCTTTTTTTTTAAAATAAAAAACCATTACCTTTGAAGCTCGTTTTACAACCAACCAAATACAATCAAATGTCTACAAATATTTTAAATCATTTTGCAAAACGTCATATAGGTATTTCATCGGCTGAAAAAGAAGCCATGCTTAAAATTATCGGAGTGGACTCACTTGACCAGCTGATAGATGAGACTGTGCCTCCGGGCATAAGAATGGACAAGAAGCTCAATCTTCCTGATGCCTTACAAGAGCACGAATATCTTTCCACTCTTCATAAAATAGCTTCTAAAAATAAAGTATATAAGTCCTATATAGGTCAGGGCTATTACAATACTCTGGTGCCGACTGTGATTTTACGTAATGTTTTTGAAAATCCGGGTTGGTATACTCAGTACACACCTTATCAGGCAGAAATTGCACAAGGAAGGCTTGAAGCTTTGCTCAATTTTCAGACAATGATTTCAGATCTTACAGCTATGCCAATAGCCAATGCATCATTGCTTGATGAAGGTACTGCTGCTGCTGAGGCTATGGCCATGTGCGAAGGCATACACAATAAAAAACGGAAATCTAACCCTGCAAAAAAATTTTTTGTAGACAATAGAGTATACCGTCAGACTTTGGATGTCATCATAACCAGAGCGAAGCCTCTACATATAGAAATAGTGGCCGGAGATTGGAAAACTTTTGAATTTTCTGATGATTACTTTGGTGTACTGATCCAATATCCTGATAGTGAAGGAAATGTACATGATTATACGTCATTTGCCTCACGATGTAATGATAAAGAGATACAAGTCATTGTAGCTGCTGATATCATGAGCCTTGCACTCCTAACACCTCCGGGAGAATGGGGTGCAGATGTAGTAATTGGTAATAGTCAGAGATTTGGCGTACCCAAAGGGTATGGTGGACCTCATGCTGCGTATTTTGCTACAAAAGAGGACAATAAAAGAGTAATTCCAGGGAGAATCATTGGTTTGTCCGTAGATGTAAATGGCGATCCTGCACTTAGGATGGCACTTCAGACCAGAGAGCAGCATATAAGAAGAGAAAAAGCCACGTCCAACATCTGTACAGCACAAGCGCTGCTCTCCATTATGGCAAGTATGTATGCCGTATATCATGGTCCGGATGGCATACGGCAAATTGCAGGTAACATTCATAAAAATACATCAATTCTTGAACACAATCTCAGGGTCATGAATTTGAATGTGACAAATACATATTATTTTGATACCATCACTATCAAAACAGATACTGATAAGATCAGTAAAATAAGATCTGAAAGTGAAGCAGCAGGAATAAATTTCTACTATACAGGTAATGATATGGTTTCTGTTTCTTTTGATGAAACCGTAAGTCTTGAAGACGTTGATGATGTTGTTACAATATTTTCGAAAGTTTTCAATATAAATCATACATTTGATGGTAGTGAAAGAAATGCATCCTTTGGAGTTAAGGTAAGAACAGGAGATATTTTGACCCACCCTGTATTTTCGAATTATCATACCGAAAGCAAGATGATGAGATATATCAAAAGTCTTGAAAATAAAGACTTATCTCTTGTCCACTCCATGATTTCATTAGGGTCGTGCACAATGAAACTCAATGCAGCGAGCGAGATGATACCTGTTTCCTGGCCTGAATTTTCGTCTATCCATCCATTTGCACCGGCAGAACAGACATTGGGCTATCAACAGATCTTCAATGAATTGGAAGAATATCTGTCCGAAATTACAGGATTTGATGCATGCTCTTTACAACCCAATTCGGGAGCACAGGGCGAATATACAGGTTTGTTGACCATAAGAGCCTATCACGAAGATCGTAATGAATTACACAGGAATATAGCGCTCATACCTTCTTCAGCACATGGTACCAATCCCGCTTCAGCTGTTATGTGTGGTATGGAAGTGGTGGTCGTAGGATGTGACGAAAGAGGTAATGTGGACATGAATGACCTTCGTTTGAAAACAGAGCAACATTCAGATAAATTGAGTTGCCTGATGATCACATACCCAAGTACTCACGGTGTTTTTGAAACTTCTATCAAAGAAATTTGTGACCTGATCCACGATCACGGAGGACTGGTGTACATGGATGGTGCCAATATGAATGCTCAAGTTGGCCTCACCAGCCCAGGTATTATCGGCGCTGATGTATGTCATCTCAACCTCCACAAAACATTTGCAATTCCACATGGAGGTGGCGGTCCTGGTATGGGTCCTATTTGTGTAAATAGCAAACTTGCACCATTTCTTCCGGGCCATCCATTAATAAAGACCGGTGGCAGCAAATCAATTCCTGCAGTATCTTCTGCACCTTGGGGAAGTGCAAGTATCTTGCTGATATCATACGGCTACATCAGAATGCTGGGAGCAGATGGTGTAACCAATGCTACAAAATATGCCATCTTAAATGCTAACTATATCAAATCAAGATTGGAAGGAGCTTATCACATTTTGTATTCAGGAGAACACGGCAGAGCGGCTCATGAGATGATAGTAGACCTTCGTCAGTTTAAGGACGTTGGAATCAGTGCTGAAGACGTAGCCAAACGACTGATGGATTACGGATTTCATGCGCCAACATTGTCGTTTCCAGTTGCTGGCACCATCATGATAGAACCAACTGAAAGTGAAGACAAGGGAGAGTTGGATCGTTTCTGTGATGCTTTACTGGAGATCAGGAAAGAAATTGATCAGGTGGCATCAGGGGAGATGGATGCTACATCCAATGTACTCACTAATGCACCACACACAGCAGTTATGGTTGTCAGCGATGATTGGAAATTTAGCTATAGCAGAGAAAAGGCAGCTTATCCCTTGCCATATCTTCGCCTTGGACATAAATTCTGGCCATCAGTAGCAAGAGTCGACGGAGCCTATGGCGATCGAAATTTGGTATGTGTCTGCCCGCCCACAGAAAGTTATATAACCCAATAAAATATACTGGAAAATAAATAGGGTAAAAATTTTAAAAATAATCTTTGTGAAATAAAAAATAAGCTTACCTTTGCGTCGCTTTTGAAGAAAGGCTCTTTAAAGGAGATCTGGTAGCTCAGTTGGTAGAGCAATACACTTTTAATGTATGGGCCCTGGGTTCAAGTCCCAGCCAGATCACGAAAAACCCTGATAATCCTTTGATTATCAGGGTTTTTTATTTTTATCGCAGAAGTTACACAGGTGCTACCCCTCCACAAATATAATAAATAAATACAATAAGAGATATTATATACTTTTGACAAATTTATCATAAGTATATGTTCCCATTAATTCCGGCATCATGTCAGAAATTGATGATATACATGAAAAAATCGAAGAACTAAAGTCCTAACTTAAGTTTAAGGCATGTTTCAACTTTTATCATTTGTCGCTAAAAGTGCTTCCGCCGCGGCGGATTGTATTTGAAGCTCTCACAACGAATCACATTTTAGTTATTTAGGTTAACAAAAATAAGACATCTAATCACATCAATTGGAAAAAAAAATTTTTATTAGTCAAGAGTAAATTACCCCCCCACCCTTTTACTTTCTGCTTCTATTCCGGTATTCCTTCTTCTTGACTTTACATTACTATTGCCCAGATCGTAACTGATGCTCAATGAAGCCCTTCTACTGTCCCAATTGCCCTGGCCATTGCCAACTTGTCCGTTGAATCTGGATACACCGCTCCATCCTGACTGGTAAGTGATATCTCCCACGCTAAGCCGGACATTCATTTTTTCATTGATAAATTTGCGCTGCAATCCGAGATTGAGACTATAGCTTGGGTCATATAGGAAAACTCCGCCCCAAACTCCCGGACCACTATACCAGCCGGATATTTCACCTTTCCACTGGTTGCCGAGCTTAAACGTATGTTGCTGAAAAAAACTATATGAACCCGCTTGTACATCTACAACTTTGCCGCTTCCATAGTCGGCCTGATTGTCGGTGTAGGATGCTGAAAAATTCATATACGCATTCCACCATTTGGTGATGTCCATAGGTAGAGAAATATTGGCGTTATATAATTTTTGAGTTGCCAGATTGTCCCAGCTAATGAATCCTGCTCTTGGATCAATTTCATCAGGTCCTAACAGTCGCGTAATTTGATTGGAAGTATTGCTGTAAGCCAGTTTAAAGGTGTATCTGTATTTTAATGTATAACCAAGCTCAATATTATTTACTATTTCAGGTTGAAGGAACTTATTTCCTTTACTATATGACAACTCACTGAGTTGCTCTCTGAATGGATTCAGTACATTGTAGTCAGGGCGATTGATACGTCTGCCATAATTGAGTGAAAACGAATGCTCAGGTTTGTGTTGATAAGTCACTCCTGCTGAAGGGAAAAAACTGGTATAATTGAAATCAACCGGCGCTTCATCGAGTTCAGGAATAAATGCTATCAAATCACCGGTAGCATCCGTATTTTTCTACCCTAAGGCCTGCGGATGCGTTCCATTTAGCATTGATGTTTTTAGAATAATTCAGATATCCGGCGTAAACATTTTCATGGTACTTAAACTGATTGGATCTTCGATCGTCCCTTGCTGAAACATTATTTTTGATATTGAAAAATAAAAAAGTATTGTCAGTTGCTACATTGCTGAATTTTGTACCGACACCTACATTTCCACCGAAAAGTTCTGTTTCAAAGTCGGCTTTGGCCGTAGCGATGTCTATTTTTACAGGTGTATTGTAGGAGTTGATATTTTGACTGATGATATTGGATTCACCTGAGTTAAAATAATAATTAGGCTGGAAGTGATCTGCTTCATTTCTGAATGTGCCATAATCAGCATCTATATTGAGTCGGTTTTTTCCTGATACATAAGCATAATTCAAATTAAAGGTAGCTTGTTTTCTTTTATTATCTGATGTATTAGGTGCTGTGAGTATGCTGTCTATCTTGTTGGGATTGCTCTCAGCCGAGATCATAGTTCTGTTATTACTGGCATTGTCCGAACCATTTACCTGACCACTTACCAGAAATCCTAAGGTACTCTTTTTATTGAGAAAAAAGTCAGTCCCCCATCGTCCATTTACTCCATTGTAATCATTGGTAGAGCGATTGGTCTCCAGCAGTCTGATGCCATTCTGGTAGGTGTCAAATATCATTTCGTTCCATCTGACACCTTGATTATATCCGACTCCACCGAAGGTGTTGAGAATTTTATTTCTATAATTTCCATTGGCATTGAAATTGCCGGTGCCGTATCTTCCATGACCGTATGTAGTGCTCACAGATCCGTTGGAGCCAAGATTTTTATCCTTTTTGAGACGGATATCGATGATACCGGCATTGCCCTGAGCTTCATATTTGGAACCGGGATTGGTGATGATGTCTATTTTGTCTATCTGCTCTGAGGTCAGATTTTCGAGATAATTGGTCAGATCATCACCAGTCAAAGGCACTCTTTTGCCATCCACGTACAACAATACTCCTGCTCTGCCCAGCACAGAAATACTATTGTTATTGTCTACCAATACACCAGGAGCTTTTCTCAAAAGATTCAGGCCGTTTTCTCCTGCTGAGTTGATAGTACCCTGAACATTAAATACTGTCCTGTCAGCTTTAACTTCTATCAATGCTCTCTGAGCAGTCACCACTACTTCTTCCAGTTGTTTGGCATTTTCTTTGAGCACAATCGGCGGAAGCGTTTTGATTGGTTTTCGATTGTGAAGATATCAGATTTTTGTTCTGTCAGGCCTACATAACTGGCTTCTGCAAAATATTTACCAGACTTGAGTCTTTCAAACGTAAAACTTCCTGTCTCTGTAGTAATATCGGCTTTGATCAAGCTGGAGTCAAGTGCTGACTTCAGTATAATGGTAGCGAAGGGAATACCTTCTCCTTTTTCATCATTGATATTGCCTGAGACTGTAAATCCCTGTGCGTATGTGAAAGAAAAAAAGATGAAAATAATAGAATAAAAAATGAAGGTAAAAATTTTGGCATAATTGTTTTGATTTTAAATACAAGCCGTTGTTTGTTCAATAAAACTCTGTTTTACTACTTAATACCCGTTTTTTAGAACTTCCAATGCAGCTTAAAGACACAAATATTTCAGTTTTGTTGCATGGTGTAAAAAAAAAAGACCAACATCGTATTATTTCGACAAAAAGGCTCTGATAACTGATAATTGAAAATAGTCTTTGATTCATTTATTTAAATTTACCTACCCTAACCCTCTCTTAAAATGGCTTAAAATGGAGGGAGTGCACTCGTTCTTTGATTTTTATTACTTTCATCATTATTGTCAGAAATTTTCCACCTGTTTATTCAATCGCTTTTTTATGGTACTTATTTTAATAAAGTCCATAAATCGTATTATTTCGGTGAAAAAAGCTATCTCGTCGAACTTTTTTAATTATTATGCACCGTGATGTATATCTTTGCACCAAATCAACATATCACTTATGAATGTTTTATCACTACAAAATGTAGTAAAAGCATATGCCAATCATGTCGCTGTCAATGATGTAAGTTTTGATGTAAAGGCAGGATCTATTTTTGGCCTGCTTGGACCCAATGGTGCAGGTAAGACGTCACTGATTCGGATCATCACGACGATTACAGCAGCAGATAGCGGCAAGGTTTATCTCAACGGACATCTGCTCAATCATCTTCACCCAAATGAAATAGGGTACATGCCTGAAGAGCGCGGCTTGTATAAAAAAATGAAAGTAGGTGAACAATTACTGTATCTTGCACAGCTCAAAGGACTCAGCAGCAAAGATGCAAAAGTAAAACTCAAAGCGTGGCTGGATAAGTTTGAAATAATGAGTTGGTGGGACAAAAAGATAGGCGACCTCTCTAAAGGTATGAGCCAGAAAGTGCAGTTTATAGCCACCGTAGTGCACGATCCGAAACTGATCATTCTCGATGAACCGTTTTCTGGATTGGACCCTATCAACAGCAACCTCATCAAAGATGAAATATATCAACTAAAAAAAAAAAAGGTGCGAGCATACTCTTCTCGACACACCGTATGGAGCAAGTAGAAGAAATATGTGAAGACATAGTTCTGATCAATAAAGGTAAAATCATACTCTATGGCAATGTAAACAAAATAAAAATGACTTCAAAGAACATATGTTCAGTGTAAAATATGAAGGGCAGCTGCCTGAAAACTTTGCTCTTTCGGCGTTTGATGTAGTTTCTGCCATTGGCAACGAAATTATTTTTAAAACAAGCCATCAGCATGCATCCAACGAATTGCTGAAGGGGCTTTTGCATCAGAATGTCAATATCATTCAGTACAATGAAATTCTCCCGACTTTAAATGAAATTTTTATCAAACAAGTAGAATCAAACAATGCATAAAATCTGGCTAGTCACACAGCGCGAATACCTTACCAGGGTATTGAATAAAACCTTTATACTTACCACATTGCTTACACCATTAGGTATTTTGGTATTTATGGTAGCAGTGGTTTTTATCATGGGGACAGGATCTGACAAATCAAAGATAATCAACGTCTATGATCCTTCAGGGCTGCTCGAAAAAGAATTAAAAACCAGAGACAATCTTACTTTTCAGTTCAACGATGATGCACTGGAGAAACAGTTTGAGCTATATAAAGACAAAAGATCAATGGTATCATAGAAGTACCTCCGCTGAAAGATTCGCTGGCGTCAAAGTACACTTATAAGTATCACTCAGACGAACAGTTGGCATTGGATGAAAATATGGGTATAGAAGGAGCAATCAGTAAAAAAATCCGGAATTATAAATTGAAAAAGCTCAACATCGACGAGAAGATACTTAAAAACCTTGACACCGATGTCACAGCTGAGCCGGTCACCATACTCGAGGATAAAAAATTAGTTCTATCACGACAGTGGTGAGTTCAGTTTTGGGTGGTATCGTAGGGTATGCCATGTTTTTTATTATTCTTGTTTATGGCATGCAGGTGATGAGGTCTGTCATGGAAGAAAAGATCAATAGAATCATAGAAGTTCTCATTTCATCCCTCAAACCATTTGAACTCATGATGGGCAAGGTCATCGGAGTGGCGTTGGTAGGCTTGACTCAGATAGGTATCTGGATGATTCTGATGCCACTGATCATGGTTATAGGTACCACACTTTTCGGTTTGAATGCCGACAATATGAGTCAAATCAATACAGGAAATATGCCGGTGGAAGAAATGGCTATGTCTTCTCAGGATAAAATAGCTCAGGTATTTATAGAAATCAAGGCGATGAACTGGTGGAAGATCCTGCCATTGACTTTGTTTTATTTCCTGGGAGGCTATTTTGCGTATTCAGCACTTTTTGCAGCCATAGGATCGGCAGTGGGTGAGGATATCAACGAGGCTCAATCACTGACTTTACCGGTGATGATGCCATTGATGTTTTCGATGTATATCGGCTTCAGTGCGGTCAATGCCCCGGATAGTAGTCTTGCAGTATGGTCAAGCATGATACCATTGTTGTCATCCATTGTGATGCCAGTCAGGCTTCCTTTGATCCTCCCTGGTGGCAGATTGGTGTCTCTGTGGTATCACTGATCATTTTTAGTATATTTCTGGTATGGATAGCTGCAAGGATATACAGAGTAGGCATCCTGATGTACGGTAAGAAGGCAAGTTTTAAGGAGTTGGCAAAGTGGGTGTTTTATAAAGGATAGGTAATGTATCTTTGAATGAAATTCCGTATTTAACCTTTAAATAGATGTCGTTTAGTTAAGACATCTTTATGAAGTCTTTCCCTTTTAAGGGAACGATTTAGATAGTGTAAAAACTAAGAAAAATTCCTTATCTAAACGACATTACCCTTTAAATAAATTAAAACCTGTTGCATTTCGACAGATGGTGAGCAAGATTTAAGGTATTTGTGGTTTCTGATTTCAATTCAGAATTTATAATTCTTAATATTTCATAAGTATATAGTATGTTTGCAACCTATCATACTTTTACAAATAAAAAATATGGACAAAATATATGACATTATACTCTTCGGGGCGACTGGATTTACAGGTCAGATCACTGCAAAATATCTGTCAGAACATGCCGTTAAAGAAAATATTAAATGGGCCATTGCCGGAAGAGATCAGGAAAAACTCCTTCATCTGGTCAAAAACCTTAATGAAAATACGCCCGCAATAATAACGGCGGATGTCAATGACTACAATTCTTTGTGTCAGATGACATCTCAAGGTCACATCATCATGAGTGCCGCAGGACCATTTAGTCGATATGGGAAAAAAGTAGTTCAGGCTTGTATAGAGACATCCACACATTATCTTGATATCACCGGTGAGCCTTCCTTTATAGCAGATATTTATAATAGCTATTTTGATCATGCTGTCGGGCAAAAATCCTGTATCGTCAATTGCTGCGGATTTGACAGTATTCCGGCTGACTATGCAGCGTGGCTTACTGCCAAAAAACTTCCTCAACACGAGCCCAAATCCCTAAAAGGTTTCATTCGCACCAATGCAACATTTTCAGGAGGAACACTGACTACTGCCATAGAAGCATTACATCAGGAAGCGCAGAAGAAATCCATCAAAACAAAGATAAAACGCCATCCTGACGCTCCGCGGATTCCTTTAAAGATCCACTTTAGTAAAGAAATCGGAGCTTGGGCCATTCCTATGCCTGTGGTAGATCCTCACATAGTCAAGAGAAGTGCTTACCGACTACCTGATGAATATGGGCAAGCTGTATCGTACGCACAGTTTTTGTAAGATCATCCCTGATGAAAGTATTCAAGACTGTCTTTCCCATCGCAGCAGCAGCGATTATGGTCAGATTTAAGAGTTTCAGGGAGAGGATGTTCAGCAAGTTTAAGCCCGGTACAGGTCCGAGCGCAGAAAGAAGAGCCAACAGTAAGTTTGAAGTCATATGTTTTGGGACTTCTCCTTCGGGTGGAGCGGTCACCAGGATTTCAGGTGCTGACCCGGGCTATGATGAGACGGCCAAAATGTTTGCTCAAGCTGCATTTACACTATCAGATAGTATAAAAAATAAATCCATTAAATATGGAGTACTTACGCCTGTAGAAGCATTTGGTATGCCTTTGGTGGAGAGGCTCCAAAAGGCGGGAATAGTAGTCAGCTGAAATAGTGTCACTAAATATTGACTAAAAAAAGCTGAAGTACCACTTAAAATGCTCATTTTGGGGTTGAACAGCCATGTACATGGGTGGTTACTATTCTTTTTTATACTGACAATACTACACCCTTCTTTGTCTTATTCAAAAAATGACATCTTCTTTTCAAATACGATGCTTGACCGTGTCTGCACTGAGCTAAATCGAAGTGTGAAGGAACTGTGAGCAGCTGCTCGCAGCGAATACTAATATATCCGGTGAAGACAAATTATTCAAAAAACATCTTGATCAGGACACAAACGTCCCAAAAGATCAAGCATAGCTTGACGCGGTATGGCAAAAAATATAACAGTGGCTAAAATAAAATTTGTCACTGGGAGACAAAGGTTAAAAGTTTAGACATACTCTAAACAGCAAATATTCAGTAAAAATTTGTAACAAACTCTTATTCATCATCAGCTTCCGCTGTCAATTCCTTCTCAATGTCTTCCATGAAAACGTAATCTATGGCTTCTTCAGAAGTAGGAATAATAGTAAGTATAGATTCAAGCCTCGATATTTCTATAAGTTTTTTTGACAGCCGGATGGTTGGCTCCCGTCAATACAAAACAACCATAATCTTTCCATAATCGATTAGCTGTCAGAATGGCACTTAAGCCTGACGAATCGACATACTTCACATCTGATAAATCCAAAATCAAATTTCTCACACCTTCATTACTGAAAACACAAATTCTGACTTTAAATCCGGCGCAAGGATCGAATTAAGATTTTCTTCGTGCAGTTTTATTATAGAGTACCGCTCTGTTTTATCTAATGTAAACTTCATGTTTGTTTAATTATTAAAAATTTGTCCTATCTCACCAACAATATAGTACCCCACTTTTAATCATTCTCCTTCTTAGTGTTGAGGAGCTTGAGAGTGTTTCATCAGCGATGGGGTGCAAAGGTAGCACATTTCACAAAAATATTTAAATTATATCTTTGAAAATAACAATCGCAATATTTTTGTCAAGAAAATAAAAAATATATTACAAATAATAATAATATTTAAAAGTCTTTATTATATTTGTGTTAAATACAAAAAGAGCAATAAAAGAGATAATTTATTGAAATCACGATCGCTGTTTTTTAGGTTGTAATTTACCTTATAAGGACATCATTTTAATTTTCATTCGGTTAATGAATGGTTAAAAACAATGATTTAGGTAATTTTTTATCATTTAATTTGTATAATTATTTAATTTTACATTTAAATTGATAATTTTGATTTCAATGTCGTTTAGATAAGGCCATATTATGAAATCCTTCCTTTTTAAGGGAAGGATTTAGGATGGGTAAAAACAAGTAAAAATACTTTAACTAAACGACATTGATTTTGATTTTGTATGCCATAATAGCAGAAATAAAATTGTGGCACGAAATTGTTAAATTATAAGTCGAAGAGAACATGGAAGCTTATATTTTGTTAGACCATGTTCAAAATTAAAATGAAATACAATAGATAAATGCATAACAGAAAATTTTCGCCAAAAGTAAAAAAGATCATACAGCTCAGTCGCGAAGAAGCCATTAGGTTGGGACATGATTTTATTGGTACTGAACATTTTTTATTAGGAATGCTCCAGGAAAAAGACAGTCTCCCTATAAAGGTACTGGATTCCCTTGAAGTTAATCTGGATGAACTCAAACACAAAATTGAGCTCACTCAAACACTCAGATCTGCAGATGAGCCTGCGTACAATCTCGGAAGTATCCCGTTGAATAAACATGCTGAAAAAGTACTGAAGGTCACTTCACTTGAAGCAAAAGTTTTCAGGAGTGAAGAAATCAAACCTGAACACCTTATGCTTTCTATTTTAAAACATGATGAAAACATAGCCAACAGAATCTTGTCCGACTTTAATGTGGATTATGAAGCATTCAAAGCTGAACTCGAATATGTAAGACAGGAACTTGAAGGTCATGCACCTGATTTTATGGGGCATACCCCGTCTGATTCTGATCTGCCTATAGATGACGATGATTCGGGAGATCAATACAGTTCGACGCGAAAGACTACCGGAAAATCAAGGACTCCTGTTTTAGATAATTTTGGAAGAGATGTCTCCAGACTTGCAGAAGAAGGAAAACTTGATCCAATCATAGGAAGAGATGTCGAGATCGAAAGAGTATCTCAAATCCTATCCAGGAGAAAAAAGAACAATCCGATCCTCATAGGTGAGCCCGGAGTAGGAAAAACAGCCATTGTTGAAGGTCTAGCACTGAGAATCATTCAAAGAAAGGTTTCCAGAACACTTTTCAACAAACGTGTAGTTATGCTGGATCTGGCAGCTCTTGTTGCCGGAACCAAATACAGAGGCCAGTTTGAAGAACGTATGAAAGCCATCATGACTGAACTTGAAAAAGCCAGAGATATCATCTTATTCATTGATGAAATTCATACTATAGTAGGCGCAGGTGGTGCCACTGGATCATTAGATGCATCCAACATCTTCAAACCTGCCCTTGCAAGAGGTGAACTACAATGTATTGGCGCATCCACGCTCGATGAATACAGACAATATATAGAAAAAGACGGTGCTCTTGATAGAAGGTTTCAAAAAGTGATGGTAGATCCACCATCTCCTGAAGAGACAGTCCACATACTGCACAATATCAAATCCAAATACGAAGAGTTCCACAATGTTACATACTCGGATGATGCAGTAGAAGCGTGTGTAAAACTAAGCGAAAGATATATTTCGGACAGGTTTTTTCCGGATAAAGCCATTGATGTAATGGATGAAGTCGGCGCAAGGACCCACTTAAAAAATATCCATGTACCTAAATACATTGAGGATCTTGAAAAAGAAATCGAATCCGTAAAAGAACAAAAAAACCTTGCGGTAAAAAGTCAGCAATATGAACGAGCTGCGGACTTAAGGGATCAGGAATCCAAGTTGCTCCGTAAACTGGAGCAGAACAAAGAAGAGTGGGAAGAAGAAGCAAAAACCAGAAGATATCCCGTCAATGAAGATGATATCGCTGAAGTGGTTTCCATGATGACAGGCATTCCTGTAAAAAGAGTAGCCCAAAGCGAGTCCAACAAGCTCGTAAAAATGACACAGGATCTTGAAGGGATGATCATCGGTCAGAGTGAAGCAATCGTTAAGGTCACAAAAGCCATTCAAAGGAACAGAGTTGGCCTCAAAGATCCAACTAAACCTATAGGTTCATTTATATTTTTAGGCCCGACCGGGGTAGGTAAGACAGAATTGGCAAAAGCCCTTGCAAGATATATGTTTGACAGTGAGGATGCTTTGGTTCGCATTGATATGTCTGAGTATATGGAGAAATTCTCCATTTCGAGACTCATAGGCGCGCCTCCGGGCTATGTTGGATATGAGGAAGGTGGACAACTCACGGAAAAAGTGAGAAGAAAACCATATTCAGTTATATTGCTGGATGAGATTGAAAAAGCCCACCCTGATGTATACAATATATTGCTTCAGGTACTGGATGATGGGCAATTGACCGATGGTCTTGGTCGCAAAGTAGATTTTAAAAATACACTGATCATCATGACTTCCAATATTGGTGTCAGGCAACTGAAAGACTTTGGTCAGGGACTTGGATTTGCCACTTCTTCACGACAAGAGGCTTCAGAAGAAAACACCAAAGCCATCATACAGGGTGCCTTGAAAAAACATTTTCACCTGAATTTCTCAATAGAATAGACGATATAGTCATATTCAACAGTTTGGATCAGGAGCATATTTTCAAGATTATTGACATCAATCTCAAGCATTTGTTTAAGCGCATGAATAATCTTGAATTTGAGTTGACCATGACAAATGAAGCTAAGAGTTTTGTTGCAGAAAAAGGGTGCGACCCGCAGTTTGGTGCACGACCACTCAACAGAGCTATTCAAAAGTATGTCGAAGATCCGTTAGCAGAATTTATTCTGAATGAAAATCCTGAAAAAGGCACTAAATTGATAGCTGACATCAACGAAGATAAATCCGGCTTAATTGTGATGTTGCATTCAGAAGCAAATACAACGGAAGACATAAGAGAGTAAGAAATTATTTTCATTGACATATACTTAAAGAAGGAGTACGTTTCGTCCTTACTCAAAATCAAAATGTTGGTCAAATCATTTTTATAGAACCGATTTATTTTGCGTATAAAAGAAAGTGAAATATTCTGTCTAAGAAATATTATAATTTATATATTTGCATTTTTAAAACAAAAACGAAAAACATTTGGCTAAAGGACGAGTACAACCCCAAGCAAAAGTACAGGATGATAAGTACAATTACAGACTGAACCGTGAAATCAATGCTCCAAGAATAAGATTAGTTGGGGAAAATTTTGATGAAGTCAGCGAAGTGGCTAAAAAACTATAGAGACAGGTATCTATAATACCTATCACGTACTTCAATGGGCTGAAGAACTGGAAATGGACCTCGTAGAAATAAGCCCAAATGCTGATCCACCTGTATGTAAAATCATAGATTATAAAAAATTTATCTATGACCGTAAAAAGAAAGAAAAAGAACTAAACGCCAAAACTGCCAAAACAGTCATTAAGGAAATAAGATTCGGACCCAATACTGATGACCATGACTTCGCATTTAAAGTCAAGCATGCTATCAAGTTTCTCGAAGACGGTGATAAAATAAAAGCTTACGTCCAATTCAAAGGAAGAGCTATCGTATTTAAAGATAGGGGCGAGTTGATTCTACTTAGATTTCTTAAAGAGCTCGAAGAGATAGGCGCTGCAGAAGAATTGCCAAAGCTCGAAGGAAAAAGAATGATCGTCATGATCTCACCGAAGAAGAAAAAAGTATAAACTGAAAAACCGGTATTTTACCCCATTTTCAAGTGTAAATAGTTGCTGACTATTTTAATCTCAGCTTCATCAATATATCTCTCTGAGCATCGTCTCCTAACACAAATATGTGGGAATCATAAGCAGTAAATCCGTTTTTACTATAAAAATTTATGGCCCTGTGATTGTTTTCCCAAACACCTAACCAGATATGATCAGCATTTCTTTTTTTCGCCAATTCGATACTTAGGTTGATTAGTTTTTGAGCTACCTGCTTACCATGATAAGTTTTCAACACATAAATTCTCTCCAGTTCAACTGATGCAACTCCGAACTCCGAATGGCGCTGACTTTGAAAGTTGAGTTTTAGATATCCTATGATCTTGCATCTTTCTTTACAGAAGTAAAATTCAGAATTAATGTCATGGATCTCAGATTGAAGTTTTTCCAAAGACATGTTTTCCTCAATATATTTGGACATATTCTCTGTAGAATTTGCATCTGAAAAGGCTTCAGTAAAAGTTTGAATGGAAATATTTCTCAAATCATCAATGAGCTCAGCACTTACTTTTTCTATATAAAAATCATCCATACTTTGTCCTAAAGGAGATGAGTAAAAAAAAATTCTGACATATTAGACAAAAGTCAGCTTTCAAAATTACAAATTATCATAATTATGTAATTTTTTTCTTAAAAAATTGATAAAAGTTGAATACAAAATGATATTTTTCAGTCTTATATTGTTATAGAACAAACAATACTTGAAAATGAAAAAGTTAATTATTTCATTAATTCTGATCATTTCAGTTTTTACTGAAAATTACGGACAATATTTTGGAAGGAACAAGCCAAGGTACAGAACTTTCGACTTCAAAGTAGTGGAAACGCCTCATTACAAAATTCACCATTACATGAAAAATCCGGAAATGGTGGGTTACCTTGCCAAAGTATCTGAACAATGGTATGACAATCACAAAAAAATATTCGGCAAAGATATACTCTTTAAAAATCCCATCATTTTTTATAATAATCATGCGGAATTTCAGCAGACAAATACCATAGGTGGTGATATAGGTATAGGTACTGGAGGTGTTACTGAAGCACTAAAAAACAGAGTAGTGATGCCGGTCACATTTTCTCTGCAGTCTACACATCATGTCTTGGTTCACGAGTTGGTTCATGCCTTCCAGTTCAACAATATACTCAATGGTGATTCCACTGCTATGCAAAATCTGGCCAATACTCCTCTTTGGATGATAGAAGGTATGGCTGAATACTTTTCTATAGGCAAAAAAGATCCTTTTACAGCTATGTGGATGCGGGATGCCATCATCAACAAAAACCTGCCGGAAATCAGTAAAATGAATAATTTTAAGTACTTCCCTTACAGGTATGGACACTCGCTACTGGCATTTTTGGGAGGATATTTTGGAGATGACAAGCTCAACAGAATGTTTGAAAGTACAGCAAAATATGGATTGGAGCTTGGATTTATTGATGCATTCGGGATGGACACAAAAACTATCAGCACCATGTGGCATGCTGCTCTTAATACACAATATAAACCTGTTCTGGCTGAACGTAAAGAAAAGCCGCGAGGCAAAAAACTCATTTCTGAAGAAAATGCCGGGAGAATGAATTTGTCTCCGGCATTGAGCCCAAATGGAAAGTATGTTATATTCCTGTCAGAAAAAGATGTTTTTAATACCGACCTTTATCTCGCTGATGCCACAAAGGGCAAGATTTTGAACAAAGTCACCAGTTTGTCTCAATCCGGGGACCTCGACTACATCAATGCGCTTGAGTCATCAGGAGCCTGGTCGCCCAATGGTAAGGATTTTGCCTTCATAGGCATCAAAAAAGGAAAAAATGTATTGGTCATAAAGGATGCAGATACCGGCAAAACTTTAAGAACCATCAATGTGCCCAATCTTGATGCCTTTGTCAATCCTGTATACCATCCCAATGGCAAAGAAGTCGTAGTCACCGGGATGATGGAAGGTCAGCCTGATCTGTATGTCATCAAACTTCAATCTCAGAAAGCTACCAGACTTACCAACGATATTTATAGTGAGAATATGGCTAGTTTTTCTTCTGATGGAAGTAAACTCATATTCAGTTATGATAAAAATAGTATCGTCAACGGCAGATACAAAGGTAAGTATACATATGACATTGCCGAAATGGATTATCCGGGCGGAACCATTAAGATATATGATTTCTTCAACGGTGTAGACAATATTAATCCTGTCTTTGATCATCAGGACAATTTCTATTTTGTAAGTGACCGGGATGGAATGCGCAATCTGTACAAATATGACAGGTCAGGTGCCAAAGTGTATCAAATGACGGATCTTCTGACAGGTATCAGTGGTATCAGTGGTATATCACCAGCCATCAGAGCCAGTTCAAAAAGGACAGGGTACTTTATACTCACTATTTTGATAGCAAATACACGATATATGAAGCATCATCTGATGAGCTGTTGAATAAAGAAATAACTGATACCCGCACTATAGATCAAACATTGGGAATGCTCCCGGTCTCTAATGTTCAAAGCATTGATATCGTAGATAATAGCTTTGCTAAGGCAGACAATGACCTTAAAAAAATCAAACCAAACACTAAAAACATAGCATACAGTCCAAATTTCAAATTGGACTACATAGGAGGTGGCGCCGGAGTTGGTGCAGGAGTCAATAATAACAACTTCAGAAATGCAGTAGGTCTGCAAGGTGGTGTGGACATGCTCTTTGGTGATCTTCTGGGCAATCATCAGCTGTACTCCCAACTCGCTCTCAATGGTGAGATCCTGGATATGGGTGGCATGGTCAGCTATATCAACAGAAAAAATCAATTGGCATGGGGCCTTGGCTTGAGCCATGTTCCTCTAAGGACAGGGTATCAGGATTTTTCGCAATCGACAATAGATGATGGCAGAGGTAATATATTTCCTGCACTTAAAGCAACCACCAATCTTATCAGAATATTTGACCAGGGACTAAATGTTTTTGCTCATTACCCGTTTTCAACAACATTACGGCTTGAAGGTGGTGTAGCCGGTACTTTCAGGAGCTTCAGATGGGATGAATACAATGATTACTATGTTGGCGATCAGTTCAGGGGATATCAGCTATTCGCATCTGACAGAACGAGGATACCTACAGAAGATCAGTTAGTGCTTGACAGATATTATACTATTCAAAAAGGAACAGGTGCTAATGCCAATGTGGCATTTGTAGGAGATAATTCCTTTTTCGGGCTGACAGCACCACTCGCCGGCCATCGTTTTAGGGTAAGTGTGGAGCAGTTTATAGGCAATGATAATTATACCGGCTTTCTGGTGGACGGCAGGAAATATTTCTGGATGAAACCTGTAAGTATAGCGGTCCGGAGCACCAATTATTTCAGATGGGAAAAAGAGGTAAACAGCGTGTACCCATTGTTTTTAGGAAATATGGGTTTTGTAAGAGGTCTCGGATCCATACTCAATAATGATGTAGAGTCTCTTGGCCTTACCTTCAGCCAATTAGTAGGTTCAAAAATGGCCTTGGGAAGCGTTGAAGTAAGGTTACCGTTTACCGGACCCAAAAGGCTTTCACTGATACCTTCTTCATTTTTACTTACAGATTTAAATGTGTTTGTCGACGGTGGTGTCGTCTTTGATAGCTTTAATGACTTTTCAGAAGGCAAACCGTATGATTTTATATCCAGAGACGAAAAAGGCAATATCATACTTGACTCTTCAGGAAGGCCATTCTATGAAACCAGAACAGCCAAACCTACATTTATTACCACCGTAGGGGCATCATTGAGAATCAATCTTTTCGGGGCATTGATTATTGAGCCATATTATGCTATGCCGCTACTTCAGGGATCCAGATTTAGATTTGGTATCAATCTTATACCGGGATGGTAATAAACATTGGTATCAGATTTGTGTTATATACTTCTACAGGACGACAAAGTAAGAAATGACAAATATACTTAAGATACTTTTTTTGGTTTTCGTATCACTTTTGTATTCTAATGAAGGTTTTGCTCAGCAAAAGTACAGACTGGCTGTAGAATATTACAACTCCGGTGAATATGAGAAAGCAGCTCAGATATACGAATCATTGTACAAGGAAAATCCCAAAAATAAGTCCTATTTCAATTGGTATATTCAGTGTCTTATCGATCTGCGGTCATATGAAAAAGCAACACAGATCATACAAAATGAAATAAAAAACTCACCTTCTGATGTGTCTCTGTTTGTTGCATATGGCAATCTTCTCGAAAGGCAAGGCCAGCATGAAAAAGCCAAAACAGAATATCGCAAAGCCATCGACAAACTTGATCCCGATCCGGGAAATATTGCAAACCTGGCATCATCATTTACCAACCTGGCCAAATATGATCTTGCGATTGAAACATATCTGAAAGGTGAAAAAATCTCCAATGTCCAAAATCTGTACGTCTACAATCTTGCAGATCTCTACCGAAGACAAGGAGATGTAAAAAACATGATCAAGTACTACCTTATTACCGCAGAAAAAGAACCATCCAGTATCAATATTCAGACGAGTCTGCAGAGATTTTTGTCCGTTGCTGATTATGATGAATTGCAAAAGCAGTTATATCAAAAAATACAGGAAAAAACGACTATACCTCATTATGGAGAGCTACTCCAGTGGACTTTCACTCAAAAGAAAGAATACGATAAAGCACTGCGACAAGCAAGAGCTTTGGACAGACAGTTTGAAGAAAATGGAAATCGAGTTTTTAATCTTGCCGATGTAGCATTCAAAGATAAAGATTACAATACCGCCATCGAAGCCTACCAATATATTGTAAATACTCATGGCAGGAATACGAGCTATTACCTTGACTCCAAACGAGGATTGTTAAATAGTAAAAAAGCTAAAGTGACAGAATCCTTCAATTATTCGAAGGAAGATCTGTTGGCTCTGAAAGCCGAATACAACTCATTTCTCGAAGAAATGGGAAGAAACACGCAGACCGCACCACTCATGCAGGAGTTTGCTGAATTTGAAGCACTTTATGTCAATGAGCTCGATACCGCCATCATGATTCTGGAAGAAATGAAGGAGTTTGGGGGCTTGTCGCCCGAAGCCATAGCCCGAGCTAAACTATCCTTGGGTGATTATTATCTGATGAGTGGAGACAGATGGGAAGCAAGTCTCCTATTCAGTCAGGTAGACAAAGACTTTAAAGAAGGCCAGGTGGGAGAAAATGCGAGATATAGAAATGCCAAACTATCATACTATGCCGGAGATTTTGAATGGGCACAGGAACAGTTTAATATCCTGAAAGGCGCCACTTCCAAACTCATATCCAATGACGCCATCGACATGTCCGTCTTTATCCTGGATAATCTGGGTATGGATACTACTGAAGTTACACTGCAGATGTTTGCACAGGCCGATCTTCTGGCTTTTCAGAACAAATATACAGAAGCACTTCAAAAGCTCGACTCTATCATCATCATTTTTCCGGACCACAGCCTCGAAGATGATATCCTGTACACCAAAGCGCAGATATTCAGAAAGTTGCGAAAAACTGACGATATGATCACGATGTATCAAACCATTATTGATAAATTTCCGGATGATATCAGAGCTGATAATGCACTATTTGAGCTGGCAGAGATATATGAAACAAAACTGAAAGAACCGGAAAAGGCAAAACCACTTTATGAAAAAATATTTGTGGACTATAGTGGCAGCACATTTGCCGCAGAAGCCCGTCAAAGATTCAGAATATTGAGAGGTGACGAGCTTTGAGAATGCTACATATGAATAAAAGTCACTATTTTGTATTTTTTTAGAATGAAAATACTATACAATATCACTATAAAAATAGAAACGGCCAGTCAACCGGAATGGTTGGAGTGGATGAAAAATGTTCATATCCCTGAGGTGATGGCTACAGGATGTTTTGAGTCATATAGGCTCACACGTATATTGGGAGATGATGATGAGCATGGTATCGGATATGCTGTCCAATACATAGCACCTGATATGCTTGCCTTTGAAAACTATCAGCAACGATATGCAAATGATCTGCAGAAAGCACATGCTGAAAGATACATTAATAAATACGTGGCTTTCAGAACACTCATGCAAATCGAAGCTGAAAACTACATTTTTGGCTGATGAAAGGCTACAGTCAGTGGTAAAACGATGCAAAAACTAGTTTCTTCATTGGGTTTTGATGACTTAACAAAAATCTTTCCCTTGTGATATTCTTCTACAATTCTTTTAGCAAGTGAGAGACCTAATCCCCATCCCCGCTTTTTTGTAGAATAGCCGGGATTAAATATGGATTTAAATTTTCCCGAGGGTATGCCATGTCCCGTGTCACTCAGTTCTATATATACATAGTTGTTCTGTTTATAGATCTTGCACCATATGCGGCCTTTACCATCCATGGCATCCAGAGAGTTTCTTACAAGGTTTTCTATCACCCATGCAAATAGATGCTTATTAATCATAGCAAAAATATCACTTTCGGGGCGAAAAAACTCAAACACTACTTTTCTTGGCGATCTTCTTTGCAAATATTCCTTTACTTCTTCCAGCTCCTCATAAATATTTGCTTGCTGAAGTACTGGTTCTGAGCCAATTTTTGAAAATCTGTCAGCTACAAGTTCAAGCCTTTCTACATCTTTATTAAGTTCATTGACCACATCAAGCTGGCCCGGATCATCTTTGAAGTGGTCACGCAGATACTCTATCCATCCGATGATGGCACTGATCGGTGTGCCGAGCTGATGTGCTGTCTCTTTGGCCATACCAGCCCACACCCTGTTTTGCTCAGCTCTCCTGGATGAACTGAATAAAAAATAACCCAGAGCGATATATAAACTCACCAATAGACCTTGTACCAGAGGAAATAACCTGATATAATCGAGCAAAGGAGAATTGAAATAGTAAATATATTTGGCGTATCCACCAGGACCATTTAAAGGCTGTTTGTCAGAAGCTAAAAATTCCTCCTTTTTTTTATTTAGGAACTTTTGATTTTGATTTTCATCATCATCGAAATTCATGCCTTCCAACAATCCGGTTTCATCCTCAGAAATCACTGGCAATGGGAATGATGCCTGTACTTCTGATGCCAGAGTCACATCATCACCGAAATTGTTGGTAGTGGCAAGCTCTGTTAAGGCTTTGATATAGAGGTTTATATTTTTTTCTTCATTTTCTCTCAGTTTCATAGCCAAAAAATTGGAATACAAGATTGTAGCCACCAGAATACCGGCGCCCAGAATCATTAAAATAATTTTCCAATAATTTGTCTTATTGAATAATGCCATCAATATCTAAACGTAAAAACTCCTTAACTTTGTATTATTACTGTATTTACAGAGCAAAAATGCAGCCAAAAAATGAATAAAGGAAGACAAAAGGAATTTTATAACAATTGAATGAAAAAATGATATGCCCAATATTTTTGTTCGATATTTTTATTACTCATCTGATGATAATGATTGAGGCAACATCAGCAAAAAGGACATTGATTTAGAATAATCCAGTAGTTCATATTCCAAACCCAATAATCGAATATTCTTGTAATATATTTGATGTTTGTTATAATAATTTTTTTCTGATTGAATGAGCCAGGCTTTTTCACCAAGTTTCTCTGCAAGAAACCATTTTTCAATTAATCTTGAAGTTCTGCCGTTTCCGTCATCGAATGGATGAATTTTGACAAAAACCAAATGCAGTAATGAAGCATAATAAAATATCTCCTGAACATTTAAATCAGCATTAAGAAGATACTCCAAATCAGTATAAAACTTGTCCAGTTCTGCATCAACCTTAAATGGGGAAACTGCTGCATATTCAATTCTTCCATCGCCGGTAATCACAAACATATTACTTGTTCGCACTTTTCCTTGTTTTTTTTTAGGTAAAATATGAGTTGTAATTATTCTATGTGCTTCCTCTATGTTTTTTTTAGTACACGTATGGTATTTTGCAAATTGATAAGCATCGTATAAGTCATCTATTTTTCTGGTGTAGTCCGGCAGAAACTTAATTCCAAATCTCTTATGTTTTATATAGCTGTCCAATTCAATTGGTTCGCCCTCAATTTTGGACGAAAACACAGCTGATACCGATGTATAAAAACTAAACGTGCTAATACTTAGTTCACTTTCCTGAAGTAATTCGTAATGCTTCAGATAAGTTGCTCCCACTTCTTTACAATAATCATTTAATAATACATCGTTTAAGATTTTGAACTTGGCCATTATTTAAGAATATGAAAAAATTACTAAAACAAGCTGAATGATGTTCCAATCATCCAGGTATTCATATCATGTGTCGAACTATCTTTAAATAGTTTTGACATGTTGTATCTGAATATCAGATCAAAACCTGATACATCCACTGCAAAATGAGTGCCGTACACCCAATTATTGAAATTATAGGCAGATCTTCGGTGTTCGTTAATTAACTCATTATTTATTTTTAGTGAGATTTTCTGAGATGAAGTTACTCTATAACCCAAATAACCTCCGGCATCAAATTTGACTTTTTTGCTCACCGCGATGGTCAATGATAGCGGAATATTGATATGTCCTGTATTTATGACAGGATGATCTTTAACTTCAGGAATCGCAATAAACTCAGGTTTGTTCTGACTATTTGTTACCAAACGAAGATCATTTTCAATTTTATAGGTGTTTTTTAAATAACCTATTCCATAATTCAGCGCAAATTTTGATTCTTTACCTCCTAATCTCGCTTTTCTCACCAAGGCAATATCCCAATACCATGATCCTCCTGTAGCAATCTCGGGAGAAAGGATACCCTGAGCAGGGTTTTTAGATTTTATGAGAGAATTGATCCCAAATTGAAACTTTATGCTTGTGTTAAATTTATTTTTAAAAGGCAGCATTTTTGAAAGTGCGGAACCGCTACTTTCTTTTTCATAATCTTCAAATTTGGGAGTTGGATTCATTTCAGTATTAGTTTTTTCTTCATTGGAGACTTCAGGGTCTTTTTCCGGCGTCTCTTGATTGGTGTCAGTGGACTGGTCTATGACCTCCGGAACCACTATCTTATTCACTTCATCTTCCAAAGATAAAGTAATCTCATCCATCTGATCAAGTAGTTGTACTATCTTGATCGAATCAGCATAATATCTCATTGATTGAGAGTACTCCTTGATCACAGAAAGGTAATATTTCATATTGTCCAGTTTGACCTGTGCATCACTCTGGCTGTAAGCAAATGTTGACATACATAAAAATGCAACCAATAAAATGTTTGATTTCTGACTCATGGTAATAGGGTTTTATTTTACTTAAAAATCTAAAATGATTGTTTGGAAAATCTAAGTTGATTTGATACTCTTTTGACTTCACATCATGAAACTGTGTCAAAAATAGGCTTTTTTGGAAAATATTGGTGATTATGTTTATTTATATTTTCGTTTGACCTAAGTAGCTGGAAGATCAGTGAATTGTGAGAACTATACCGACGAGAATTTATTTTTCTAAAGACGATGATACATATGCTTTATTATAGAAAATAATTCTAGTTAAGGCATCTTTATGAAATCTTTCCCTTGCAAGGGAACGATTCAGATAGGGTAAAAACAAAGAAAAATTCCTTATCTAAATGACATTGTATATAAAATCGAAAAATTCAATGGTGTGTATAACAAACTGAACAAATTCAAATTTTCTTCCTCGCTACCCTCATTCCCTGAAGAGCTTGTCAAGCTACGCTTGAGACGACCCGCCCAATTCAACCACGTTTTTACCGTCACTAAAGAAGAATACTGAAAAAGTGCAATTAGTTATTCACACAATTCATTGAGATGATTTTTGAATAAATGAGGATATTATTATCTTTGTATGCTAGTCGAGAGAATTTTGGATCGTCAGTTTTTATATTCATAAAAAAATAAGATAGGATTACAATTTTGTTTTAGAACATCACTTTATACAATATACCAAACAGAAAATTGATTACGAAAATTTACAATCATAATTATTTAATTTACAATACATTATGATTTATATTTTTCGCAGAATATTTTCTGTCTACAATAAAATACCCATCAAATGAATGATCAAGACAAAAAATTTAAAGAACTCTGGGAAAAAAGACAAGTTCAGGGACGTCTAAGATATGGACTGGTCAATGGTTCTTTTTTTGGCTTTATGGTATTTGTGATCATCAATCTGTTCAGTCTGAAAGAAAAGACATTTCAGGATGTTTATTTAACCTATCCGGCATTGTCACAACTGCTTACTATGATACTTGCCGGTATCATAGGCTACAGTACTCTGAAATGGTGGATGAATCAGAATATCTATAAGAAGATCATAGAAAGAGAGAAGAATTCTTTATAGTAATGGTTTCAAATAACCTTGGTTTAAAAGTCATTTTTAAAAGATTGATAATGCAGAAGAAAAAACAAATATTACCTTACTAAATATCATCAGGTGACGACAAATTCTAAATTGTTTGACAAATTTTAACTATGTTTAGAAATCCATTTTCAATTGAAGGTCGCATCAGAAGAACTGAATATGGTCTTACAATATTAATAATATATTCTTCTTATATGTTTGCTAGCCTTTTAATTGGCTTTACTCCTTTAGGAGCATTCATAATACACATTCTATTATTTTGGTTTAAATTAGCACAAGGAACCAAAAGATGTCACGATAGGGGAAACAGTGGCTGGTTTCAATTCATCCCATTTTATGGTTTATGGATGCTCTTTGGAGATAGTGACTATGGTATTAATAAATATGGACCCAATCCAAAAGGAGTAGGAAATATTGTGCGAAACACAAAGTGGTAATTCAGTGGTTAATCAATGTTTATTTTGGTTGACATTAAAGAGTTTTGAAGTATATACTTACAATAGAGTACTGACCAAACTACATATGTTTACTTGCAGCCCTGCGCAATCTGTCATTGATGGCCACACCAAGATCTGTTTCGGGGAGCAATTCTGCATAGATCACATCCAGATCACAATTATCCAGATACCGCATACCGGCAAATAAGTTGCGCGCTGCATCCATATAGTTGCCCGATGGTGATAGTACGACCTGATGTTTTGTGGTGATATGGGGAAGAAAATTCCTTAATGTGATCACACCAGTCTTTTCTTGATGAGCTCCAATAGTAAGCTTATTTAAATCTCCCAGGATCAGTGGCACTTTGGGCGCATAGTGGCTTATCAGCATACCGGGAGCTTCAGGATTTGATGTAGAAATATCCCTTACATGGACTTGCCCTACACAGTCTTCGATGTTTTCAACAGATAGTCCTCCTTTTCGGAGTATTTCGACGCCACCTTTATCGTCCATGCCTACAATCGTGCTTTCTACTCCTACTTCACAAGGACCGCCGTCAAGTATATAGTACACTTTACTTCCCAACTGGTCGGCTACATGTTGTGCAGTAGTCGGGCTGATATACCCAAAAGGATTAGCACTTGGTGCTGCTAAAGGAAAATCAAGTTTTGAAAGCAATTCTCGGGTAACAGGATGAGCGGGTATCCTTACAGCAACATAAGCTGATCCTGATGTCACCAGATCGGGAATGATATCTTTTTTCTTCAACAGAAAAGTGATGGGACCCGGAGTAAATCTCTCAGCAAGTTTTCTCAATGGTTCCGGAACTTCTTCGACATATTCATATACCCTACTGAAATCATACAGATGAATGATCAATGGATCAAACGAAGGCCTTTGTTTGATATGGTAAATCCTGGCTACGGCCCTTGTGTCGAGCGCATTGGCAGCCAGTCCATATACTGTCTCAGTAGGGATGGCCACCGCTTCTCCTTTTTTAAGCAATGAAGCGGCAATATCTATATTATGTCCTATAAAAGCATTTTCATACATAGTGCAAAATTACATCAATTTTTACTATAATGACTTAAATATTTCAATTTAAATTAATATGTTTTGAAAATGGTTAGGCTGCTCACTAAATTTTATTGGGTCATTTTTTTAACAATTGTGGTTATTTCAAGAGGCTTTAAACCCCTTGGGAACTGAACTTTTCCTTTTAAATGAAGATATACCTAAATAAATACTATGTTTTTAAAATTTTCTTTAATAACAATTTGAATGTCTGATGGCAAAGCTATGTGATCATCATGCATTGATAATCAGAGAAACACAACTTTAAAAAAACCATTTTAACAATAAACTGTTAGAAATTCTAACAGGTTTCCCAGTTTTTTCTCTGATTATTGGTTTTTTAGTTTACCTTTACACATTATTTATTTTCATTATATGACTTTAAGGCATTATTTATTTATTTTATCTTTTTTGACTGCTATTACATTCGTTACTGCACAACAAAATCTTATATCTGCAAAAACCCATATCAATCAAAAGGCAAAGTTCTGGGGTCTTGATAAAGATGATTATGAAGATATATTTGTAAGCTCAGAAGCCGTCAGTGAAAAAGGCATCACGTATATGTATCTCAATCAGGCTTACAAGGGTATACCTATACGCAACACCATGATGACAGTGATCATGGATCAGCATGGCAAAGTGGTTTCTGATGCACATAATCTGGTAGCTCAAATCGGTAAAAAGATCAATACACTAAAGCCCGCAGTAACACCTGCGGCAGCAATTATCAATAGTGCAGCTCATCTTGGGATACGGATTAAAGAAACTCCGGTTTCAGGTAGCAGATCAAGTGACAGAATACAATCATATACCCTACCTGAATTGTCCAAATCGCCTATACCTGCTCAACTGAAATATGAACTGGTAGATGACAAACTTGTATTGGTATGGAACCTCAACATTGATATGGCCAATTCTGCCGATTATTGGGATATGAACATCGATGCTGTCAGCGGTGAGTTTGTTTCAAAATACAACTATACATTATATTGCAAACATCATGATCATGCATATGCGAGACACGATGATTGTGGTATCAAAACGTTCAGAAAAATAAACAATACTCAACAATCTGTGTCAGAAATTCTTTCAGGGACAGCAGCAAAATACAATGTATTTAAATTGCCTGCCGAAAGCCCTAAACACAGTGGGCGAAGTATGGCGTCTGATGATGTTTATCCATCTGCTTCTCCATTCGGTTGGCATGATACCAATGGGATCGATGGACCCGAGCATACCATCACCCGAGGCAACAATGTATATGCTTATGAGGATAAAAATGATGATAATCAGTCAGATGGAAATGAACCCAACGGCGGCCAGTCACTTGTTTTTGATTATCCATTTAATATCAACAATGATC
The DNA here is from genome assembly GCA_016713025.1 of Saprospiraceae bacterium. Lineage (NCBI taxonomy): Bacteria > Pseudomonadati > Bacteroidota > Saprospiria > Saprospirales > Saprospiraceae > Saprospiraceae bacterium. The sequence goes on from JADJPZ010000003.1 coordinate 540,391, forward strand.
CCAGGCAAAGTAATCACGCTGCCGTGACCAACCTCTTTTATATGTGCAATATGATGCATGATGTTACTTTTTTAGCGGGATTCAATGAGGAGTTTGGAAATTTTCAATCAAAAAATTACACAGGTAAAGCAGATGGAAATGATTTTGTACAGGCTCAGGCATTTGATGGTATCACACTGCATGAAGAAAAAAAAGACACAGTTGCCGGACAACCTACAAAAATCAACAATGCCAATTTTTCGACACCAAGTGATGGTGGATCAGGCACAATGCAGATGTATTTTTGGGAAAATCAGGGAGGATCAGTGTCTATTGATGCTCCTGAACAATTGAAAGGCTTTGTTTCTGAATATGGAGCCGCCAGTTTTGGAAAAGTGATACCAAACTCAAACGAAATCCCTATCAGCGGAAATTTGGTAAATTATAAAGATGGGAGTGCCAATGCAACTCAGGGATGTTTTGTATCTGTCAATAGTAATGACATCAAAGGCAAAATAGCTTTGATTGATCGGGGAACTTGTAATTTTTCGACAAAAGTGCTGAATGCCCAAAAGGCCGGTGCCATTGCTGCTATCATTTGCAATATTTCAGGCGTAAATGGTGGAAATGGAGAAGAATTATCTACTATGAGTGGTGGTACTGATGCCGGCTCTGTCACAATACCATCTGTATTTTTCAAAAAATCAGATTGCGACCGCATCAGGGTTGCTCTCTCAAATGGAGCTACAGTGACAGTAACTTTTCAGCAGAGAGAAAGAGTTGGCGCAGCTTTTCTGGACGGATCACTTGATAATGGTATCATAGCGCACGAGTATGCTCATGGTATATCCAACAGGCTCACCGGAGGGCGATTTAATACATCATGTCTCACCAATGACGAACAAATGGGAGAGGGATGGAGTGACTTTTTTGCTTTGGTGATGACACATGAGCCAGGTGATAAGGGGCAGGACAGAAGAGGTATCGGAACCTACGCTTCAGCACAGGACATCACCGGTGGTGGAATCAGAAGATTTCCTTACTCCACTGATATGAATGTCAACCCACAGACCTTTCATTCTGCAAAAGGTACTAAAAGACCAGGTCCCGGATGCAATGGTTGCCACGCTCTGGGAGAGATATGGGCCGATGTATTATGGGATATGTACTGGGCTTTTGTTGATAAATATGGCTACGACGCTGATTGGAAAAATCAAAATTCAGGAAATTTTAAGGCAATGTTTCTGGTGATGGAAGGCATGAAGATACAGCCGTGTAATCCGGGATTTATGGATGGCAGAAATGCCATCATTAAAGCCGATGAAATTCATTTCAACTCAACTCATAAATGTATGCTTTGGAATGTTTTTGCACGTCGGGGATTCGGATATTTTGCGGATGGCGGTAGTAAAAATGACCGTGATGATGGCAGCGAAAATTTTGAATCCTTGCCTACCTGTATTGAAAAGTTAAAAATCAGAAAAAATATTTCGGCATCCGTCAATCCTGGAGGCGATGCCACTGTAGAACTAGTGGTTGTCAATCATATCCCGGCACGTCAAAATAATGTCATCATCACTGATCAGCTGGAAAATGGAATGACATACGTAAACGGATCATCTCCCATAGTACCTGAAATATCAGGAAATGTACTTACTTTCAAACTTGGCGAAATGGATTATGATAAAGAAATAAAGATTTCATACAAGGTCAAAGCCAGTAAGGACAATAAATCCGTAAGAATGTCAATCCAAAACTTTGATCGTGATTTCAACTGGGACATACAAAAAAATGAAGGAAATGAAGATTGGCTTCCCAACAATGATATATACCGAAGTCCGCAAACTTCGCTGCATATCATCAATGAGGTCGGGGATTCAGATGCTTCATTAGTTTCAGAAAAATTTGAAATCAAAGGAAAAAACCCGGCGGTCAGATTCTGGCATAGATACAATACTCAATTCGGCAATGATGGTGGTTTTGTGGAGATAAGTGTAAATAACGGGCCGTTCGTCCCTGTAAATAAAGAGAAATTTATACGAAACGGGTACACTGGTCCATTGGCTTGGGCAACCATAGCGATACCATCTTTGCAAGCATTTTCAGGCAATTCCGGTGGAAACTGGACCGGTACCAATCTGAATAATGGACCATGGATTGATTCATATATTGACCTGTCAGAATACAGTGGTAAGACAGTAATTTTCAGATTCAGGTTTGCAAGTGACGCCAGCGTAAAAGCCAACGGCGATGTGACCGGTTGGTTTATTGACGATTTTGAAATAATTGATATTTTTAAATACAACACATCGGCATGTATCACAGGCAACAATGGAACAGGAGAAAAATCCTGCACTCCTACCATACAAACACTTGTAAATACAGAAGATGCCGTCAGTCCTGCTGATGATTTTAACGAAGATTTATTAAGTTTCAAGCTCAGACCTAATCCTGCTGAAGATTATGTGGTCTTTTCAGCTAAAACAAATACAACTATACAATCCAGTATCACAATTTTATCTCCTGAAGGCCGTGTCATGATGGAAAGTAACGTTTTGCTTGACAACAGTCTGAGATTTTATCCACTGGACATCAGCACAATACCAGCAGGATTCTATCTTGTAAAATTACAGTCCGGCAATCATGTGAGTACACAAAAACTAATAGTGAAGTAGTCAATATCTGATTTACATCGAAATAAAGACTACATTTTCTATCTTTAAATATCATCCGTTTTCTATGGCGGACGCAAAAAGATTTATTTTGACTATTAACTAAGGATTATACTTCTAATGGGTGATCTGTATATTATCCTGTGGGACCATAACAGCAATAATATTATAACTTCATATCGTCTCCCCAAGCCTTCATGCTTTTCCGGCCACCCTTCATCAAAACTTAGACAATATAATACACTTTAATCCGTGTAAATTTTATATTTTTACAACAAATACTTTAAATCACACTCCAATGAAATACTTTTTGCTTTTTGCATTACTAATTCTTCAATTTTCTTCCTTCTCTCAAGACAAACCAAAATGGGACATAAACAATCCTCCCGGAAACTTTAAGGACGTTACTTTTACTACCAATGAGGGGACATGGATGAATGTCGATGTGAGTCCCGACGGAAGCATGATTGCATTTGATATGCTGGGAGATATTTACACCATCCCGATTTCCGGTGGTACTGCAACTGCAATTCGAACAGGTCTTGCGTGGGAGGTACAACCCAGATGGAGTCCTGACGGAAAAAAGATATTGTTTACCAGTGATTCAGCAGGTGGGGACAATATATTTTACATGGATCCCGATGGCAAAAATGTCAAACAAATAACCAAAGAAAGTTTCAGGCTCCTTAACAATGCTATATGGATGCCCGATGGTCAGTACATCATAGCCAGGAAACATTTTACTTCAGGCAGATCCCTTGGGGCGGGCGAAATGTGGATGTATCATATTTCAGGAGGCGATGGAATTCAACTTACCAAAAGGAAAAATGATCAGCAAGATGTAAACGAACCATCAATGTCTCCCGATGGTAAAATGTTATACTTCAGTGAAGATGTCTATCCAGGTGGATATTTTCAGTACAATAAAGATCCAAATAGCGAGATATTTGTGATCAATAGCTACAATATGGAAAACGGGGAAATCAAAAGAGTGACAGGAGGACCTGGCGGTGCTTGCAGGCCACAAATTTCAAATAAAGGTGACAAAATTGCATATGTAAGAAGGGTGCGAGAGAAATCTGTTTTATATATTTATGACATTGCCACAGCCAGAGAATGGCCGATTTATGATCAATTAAGTAAAGATCAGCAAGAAGCATGGACTATTTTTGGTATTTATACAGGGTTCGACTGGATGCCTGATGATAATGAAATCATAATATGGGCTAAAGGAAAAATCCAAAGAGTCAGCATTGAAAGTAAAAAAGCAATGGATATCCCATTTACTGTAAACGCCAAACATCGGCTCATGGAAACAGTGCAATTTGAAAATAAAGCTTTTGATGATCAATTTGAAGTGAAAGTCTTAAGAAATGTTGTCACGTCTCCGGATGAAAGTAAAATTGTATTCAGCGCATTAGGAGGTCTTTATGTCTCACAAAATGGTGGTACTCCTGAAAGACTTACAGATGGAACGGACTTCGAAGCTGAACCACAGTTTAATGCAAAAGGAGATCAGATAGTCTATGTGACCTGGAATGATGAAAGCCTTGGTAAAATTCAGGTTTACAATTTTGCTACTAAAAAATCAACCTCCATCACTAAGGATCCAGCCATTTACAGAACACCATCTTTTTCTCCGGCTGGAAATCAAATGGTATATCGAAAAGAAGGTGGTAATGGTCATCAGGGTTATCAGTACAATACAAATTCAGGTATTTACACCTGTAATGTAAGCGGTGAAAAACCTGAACTTATCACACAGGAAGGAGAAAAGCCCACTTTTTCATATGACGGTAACGACATTTATTATACAACCGGTGGATTTTTATTTGGTTCGGTATCCAAAGCTTTCAAAAAGTATAACCTGAAAACTAAAAAGTCCGAAATTGTTTTTAATACAAGCTATACTACCAATTTTGTAGCTAGTCCGGACAACAAATGGATAGCGTTTACAGAATTGTATAAAGTATATATTGCTCCCATGCCCAAAACAGGTCAACCCATTGGACTTTCTGCAAAAACCAAAATGGTACCAGTGGCACAGGTTGCCCGAGATGCCGGTATCAACCTGCATTGGTCGGCAGATAGTAAATCATTACATTGGACATTGGGCAATGAATATTTTACAGAAAGTCTGAGCAGAAGATTTCTCTTTCTGGAAGGTTCCCTTGATACCATACCTCCTATCGATACTTCAGGAACCAAAATCAATCTGACCATAAAATCAGACAAGCCCAAAGGTAAAATAGCCTTTAAAAATGCCAATATCATCACGATGGAAAATGACAGAGTCATCAAAAACGGCGTTGTAGTGATTGAGGAAAACATCATCAAATATGTTGGACCGGCTTCAGGGTTTAAATTGGATAATCAAACCAAAGTATATGACTTGAAAGGAAAAACCATCATGCCCGGGCTGATAGACGTTCATGCTCATCTTGGCGCCTTCAGAGATGGTATCAGCCCTCAAAAGCATTGGGAATACTATGCTAATCTGGCGTACGGCGTGACCACTACCCATGATCCTTCCGTCAATAGTGAAATCACATTTGCTCAGTCAGAAATGGTAAAAGCCGGAACACTCACTGGTCCAAGAATTTATTCTACAGGAACTATACTGTATGGTGCCGATGGAGACTTCAAAGCGGAAATCAACAGTCTTGAAGACGCAAAATCAGCTCTGAGAAGGACCAAAGCTTTCGGTGCATTTTCGGTAAAGTCCTATAACCAACCTCGCCGTGAACAACGTCAGCAAGTGATAGAAGCTGCACGTCAGTTAGGTATCAGGGTAGTACCGGAAGGAGGATCGTTTTTTTACCACAATCTAAGTATGGTGGCTGACGGGCATACCAGTGTTGAGCATAATATACCAGTGGCTCCGCTATACAAAGATGTTGTCAGTTTCTGGTCACATACGAAGACAAGTAATACACCAACCCTCATTGTCAATTATGGCGGACTTACCGGAGAATATTATTGGTACCAAAATACCGAAGTTTGGAAAAAAGAAAAATTGCTGAAATTTACACCAAGATCAATTATTGACTCTAGGTCAAGGCACCGAACTATGGTGCCACAAGAAGAATACGAAAACGGCCATATTCTGACATCAAAATCATGTAAAAAACTGGCAGATGCCGGTGTCAACATCAATCTTGGTGCTCACGGGCAGTTGCAGGGACTGGGAGTGCATTGGGAGCTTTGGATGTTGCAGCAAGGTGGTATGACCAACTTTCAGGCACTTAAAAGTGCCACCGTCAATGGTGCTGAACTCTTAGGAATGCAACACCAGATAGGGACACTCAAAGCAGGAAAACTTGCTGACCTGATCGTCATTGATGGAAATCCGCTTGAAGACATCCGAAAATCAGAAAATGTGGTTTATACCATGATCAATGGTCGCCTGTATGACACGGACACAATGAATGAAATCGGCAATTCAGATAAAAAGCGCACTAAATTTTACTGGGAAATGGATGGTAGTGGGCTGAATTACCCTTTCTATCAGGAGACCAATAGTTTTATGGGCATAAGATGTGCCTGTGGATTGTAACAGAGACCGAGATACAGTATATTAGGTAGTTTTAGCTTATCTCCAATTCTCACTATATTCGGGTGTATCCCAAAATTGCACTGTATTATTTTAATTTTTAAGTTTCGGATTTAGTGGGTTATCCTAGATGTAATAGACAAAATTAATGTTAATAAAGGCTGAAAGCCTTATAAACATTAGCTTTGCGTCAAAATAATGTACTACCATGATTGTCCGGGATATGCCCTTTGCATATACTGCATTTCTGCAAGTATAAAACCCAGATATTCTGTATGAAGTCCGGTTTTCCCTCCTTTTTTTGAAAAATACTTGACAGGGCCGGTCAGTGTAGCTTCTTGCAACGTCCTATTAAATTTAGAAAGAGCTTTTACTTTTACATTGTCCAAATGCGGAAAGATTAAATGAGCAGTGCAGTAATTTTCATATGTTGTAGGTGTAAACAGTTCATCCATATAGGAAATCATATTATTGAGAGCGTTTTGCATTTTGTCATGACTTTCTTCCGTTCCGTCACCCAATCTGATGACCCATTCAGAAGAAAAAGAAAGATGGTAGGCTGCCTCTTTGATACTTTTTTTGGCAATTGCAGCTAATCGTGCGTCCGCACTTTCTGTCATTCCTTCCAGCAGGTAATAGTGATAACAATCGAAGATACATTGTCTCATCATCGTATCCGCCCAGTTGCCATTAGGTTGTTCAACCAACAGTGCATTTTTAAAATTGCGTTCATACCTCAACATTGGATAATCATCTTCATTTTTGCCTTCTATCTCAGCAAGATACTGATAATAACCGCGTGCTTCACCTATGACATCAAGAGCTATATTAGTAAGTGCAATATCCTGCTCAAGGACAGGTCCGTGTCCGCACCACTCTCCTAGCCTTTGACCGAGCACCATTAGATTATCGGCCATCATGAGCATAACATCTTTTACTTCCTGCTGCATATTACATGTGTTTTAGTTCGTCAGGTAATTCATAAAAAGTAGGATGGCGATATATTTTGTCATGTGCCGGATCAAAGAGTGCTTCTTTATCATCGGGATTAGACGCAGTGATGTTTTTGGATTCTACTACCCAAATGCTTATACCCTCATTTCGGCGGGTATATACATCGCGTGCATTTTGGATAGCCATATGAGCATCGGCGGCATGGAGGCTACCCATATGTTTGTGACTGAGTCCATTTTTGGACCGGATGAATACTTCAAAGAGTGGCCAATCTTTCATGATACTTTGGTTTTAGTTTGAATTCTAATCATTACAGTCTATTGGTTTTGTGAATATTGTCCCTGAATCATTTATAGACACAAGATAACAGATATTATTTTCGTCTGTGAGAATTAATCCATATCCACTATTTTCAATCAGCATATCTCCTTCTTGTTGTTGGACATGGTTACCTGAAATCGAAGCAAGCAATGAAGTTTTCAATTCCCCAGCTTTACCTATCGATATCTTCCATAAAGCGTGATCAGGTGATTTGGTGATGATACCCTTTTGTGAAAAGTTTAAATTTAAGCTACTGTTTACAATCTTTGTGCTTCCTGTACTTGCACTGGCTATTTGAGACGCAGATATGATTCCTTCGTTGCTTACATTGATTTTATATTTTGTATTATTAGGACTTGTTAGTATTACACTACTATTAGTGGTATTAAAATAGATGTCCGCATTAATATTTATTTGATTTTCGGCAGGTAAGAGGCCTGAAGCCTGATTTACCATTGATGATAATAAAAATAAATAAGCTGATTGATAGTAAATGCCGTTTTCAGTCACGCTCCATGAGTTTTGGGGCCATCCGGTATTCCATTCTTTGTATGATTTTAATGGAGGCTGATTAGATGGTGGGTTTGTGATATTACAGAGATTATTGTTTGCAGCACTACCACACCCTGAAGGACAGCAACCATCCAAACTCCATCCTGGGTTAGGTCCGCCAGGAATAAATCCCGGCGCCGGGCCATATGTAGAAGTTCTGACATCATCCCAAAGTGGACTACCATGGTTAAACCATCCGTGGTAGATAGTATTTACAGATCTGTCTGCTCCTAAACCTGACATTTTTGTAAGGTAAGTAAGAGCATTGGGGTTTACACCATGCATATAATGAATATAATGACTCATAGTTTTTTCAGCCAAACCGTTGTTTGCAGCATCGAGATTAAAATGATGATAGGCTTGGTATAAGTTGCCATGATTACATTTGATTCCATTGCTACCCCAGCCAATGTTTTGTGTTTCTAAGTGAGCCTTGTACGCATCCAGATCATTAGCCTGAGCTGGAAAATTGTGCGTATAATTATTCATGGAATTTCTGAAAGCATTTTTTATATTGTTTGCAACCATTGTACTGACACCTTTCAAATGACTATAATGAAGCAAACTCAATTGAATCACATTTTCGAAAGGATAAACAAAGCCCCATTGCAATAAATGAGCATTATTATAATTACTTTCGACATATGTTTTGTAAGTATTGTCACCAGTCAAGTCATAAAGGTAGACTGCTGCGGCAAGTTTTCTCATGTCTCTTTCATAATTATCTACTTCTTGCTCACCTGCAGCAAGAGTGTCAGCAGTATTAAAGTAATTTATATTTGAATTGCTAATGGACCATGTCCATGCTTGGATGGCTTTAGTTTGGAGAGTTGTGGCATAGGATTGCGCAGTGGGATGATCTATTTTTTTAAATTGTTTGGAAGCAAAGGCGAAGGATGCAGCTGTAGTCAATGATGCGGCTGTGGTTTTAGTACCATAATATCTAGTAGCATTGTCAGCTGATGGAGGCGATGCTGACGTATGATTCTGGACACCTACCACACAAAAAACACCACCATCGGTATCTTGCATTTTGATAAACCAATCCAACTCATATTTGATCTCATCGAGTAAATCAGGAATACCATTGCCGGATTCGGGTATATTCATATTATCGTTTGCCCAAGCTTGTGGATTGATTTCATATGACCAAAGCAAATCGTTGATGGGTTTGTACGCAAAGTTCACGTATTTGTTATAATCACCTGCATCATGCCACCCACCAGCCATATTTTTGTACAATGAAGTATTATTTTTGTCCTTGATAAATCTACAGGAGGCATCTTGGGCATGACAAACTCCATCGGTATAACCCGGTAAAGCATAAGGAGCGACCTTTGCCACACCACATCTTTGATAATAAAATGTCTTGAAAGCTGTCTTTAAAATGTCATCATATATATCAGCCTTGATTTCAAAATCTTCTGATCGGATATCGCCACTATTTCCATCAGCGACATGATAAGTCCCAGGTGTATTGAACGCACTAAAATCAAATCTCCATACTCTGTCTCCACTCTGACTATGGGTAGCCCCACTTGCCCACACTACAGGCGCACCAGAAAATACGACTTGCAAGGTATTTGAGTTTTTCACAACTATAGTTGAAGCAGGTGTATAACTGTCCGCGCTATTGTAACCAGTTTGAGGATCAGATAGTATGGCAATTTTTTCGTCAGTGGGCTTGTAACCAAATTGGTCAATTTTGATCAAAGGTACATAAAGTTCGTTTATCGCGCGATTCACTGCCGCCACAGCGTCTATCCTACCATATCCATAGGTATTATTAGGTATAGAAGTGCCTGGTATGCCATTACATGATTGAGTATTTGAAGTAAGATTTACGGCTGTTTGCTCTATTATATTTTCGATTTTATCGACTTCACCTGCCAAAGTCGGATTGGCTGAGATGATCAATGCTACCAGACCTGCGACATGAGGACCAGCCATGCTTGTGCCGCTTGAACTGCCATAACCATTATTGCGAATGGCAGACCTGACGCTAACGCCAGGTGCACTGACATTGGGCTTGATCCTGTTTGAACCATCAACAGTAACGGACCCTCTACTGCTAAACCCAGCGATCTCATCTGCACTATTGGTTGCACCTACGCTAAAACTATTTTCAAAAATGGCAGAAGGATCATTTACACTTCCGCAGGATGAACCCGAATTGCCGGCGGACACAACAACAACACAGCCGGCTAGTTTCAGATTATCGACAGCAATCCTCATGATATTATATACTGAGGTATCACATCCCTCTACCGGCGGACATCCCCATGAATTGTTGATAACGTGAGGCATTTTAGTAGGATCACCAGTGGTGGAAAGACTATCCAAAGCATAAGGAGCCAAAAACCATTCAAAACATTCAAGATATGTTGATGGTCGTCCATAACCATTTTCCATATTGCGGCAACCTATCCATTTGGCTCCAGGTGCGACACCTATTTGATTTCCCATACTATCATTGCCTACCATCGTACCCATGGTGTGTGTCCCGTGGTTGTGATCGTCACAAGGCTGTCTGCTGTCAAAACCACAGCTATTTACACCCGAACTCAAAGGAATATCTTCTCTGATGGCATCATGCCAGTTGTAGTTGTGGTCAGGGGATGTCACATTCCATCCTCGGTATTTTTTTTTCAATGTATTGTGCATCCAGTCATATCCTGTATCCTGGCCTCCGATAACTACATTCTGTCCGGTATATCCCAAGTCCCACACAGTAGGGGCACCTATCTTATCTACATTCCATTCAATGCCTCTATTGCCTGATTTATTTCTTTCTGGTTCAATCAAATTATTGACAAGCACTGCTCCATCCAGCAAAACTCTGTCTACAGAAGTTAAAACAGCAATAGAATCAATGAGTGATTTTTTTGCTTTAAGCGTGATCATATTGACCATATAGTAACTTCTGAAAGATACTCCTTTAGATTGAAGTAAATTTTTAACTTCTACCTGGGTTATGACAGCTGTATCTTTTAGCCTGTTAAAAACAAAATTAGCTTTTTGGTCTTTTCCACTGACAGATTTTGCCCCTTTTACATCAGCTTGAGCAGAAAGGACTACTATTACATTCTGAGTTACATTAGGATTTGCATTGATCAATCGAAGATCTATTTTATTGATGATCTGAGCATCCAGATGTATGAAAATCATGGATGAAAATAAAAAAATTGCTAAAATGTATTTTCTAAGTACTCGTAACATGACCTTGTTTTTTTTATTATGCTACCGAAATGGCTCTTCTATGCTTTTGTTTTTCAGCGTATGCTAAGGCTGCCTCCCGTACCCAAGTTCCCTCTTCATGCGCCTTTATCCGTGCTTCCATTCTTTCTTTATTGCATGGTCCGTTGCCAGCCAATACCTGATAAAACTCTTCCCAATCAATAGGTCCAAAATCATAGTGACCCCTTTCTTCATTATAAGATAATAACGGGTCAGGCAGTTGTATCCCTAAAATTTCTGCCTGTGGCACAGTCATATCTACAAATCTCTGCCTCAGCTCATCATTTGAGAGTCTTTTGATCTTCCATTTTAGGGATTGGGCACTGTTGGGAGAAGCGTCATCATTTGGTCCAAACATCATGAGAGAAGGCCACCACCATCTGTTGACAGCATCCTGTACCATGTCTTTTGCTCTTTGGAACCTCTGCACATCGTCAGAAGTATATCATACCCTTGTCGCTGATGGAATGATTCTTCCTTGCATATCCTGACCATGGCTCTTGCATAAGGGCCATAAGATGTCCTGCACAATGCTACTTGATTCATGATAGCAGCACCATCTACCAACCATCCGATAGCACCTATATCAGCCCATGTCAATGTTGGATAATTAAAAATACTTGAATACTTTGCTTTTCCGGAATGGAGTTGGTCTATCAATTCTTCACGCGAAATGTCGAGGGTTTCAGTTGCAGAATAAAGATACAATCCATGGCCGGCTTCATCCTGAATTTTCGCCAATAAGGCGAGTTTGCGCTTGAGGCTTGGGGCTCTGGATATCCAATTACCCTCAGGTAGCATGCCTACTATCTCTGAGTGTGCATGTTGGGAGATCTGCCTGATCAGAGACTTTCTATATGCATCCGGCATCCAATCCCGGGCTTCAATTTTTTGCTCATCGTCTATTCGCTGCTGGAATATGTCTTCAAAAGATTTTATTGCATCCATTTTTACTAGTTTATCTTTTATCAACTAAGTGCTTTGATTAAAAGTGATGAAATCTGTTGCTCTAACTCTATTTTTATATATTTGTTTACTGAATCATACGACCAATTTAAGGTTTTAATGATAAAACTAAACACTATATCCACATTGTCAAATTCAAACTTTCCGGACTTTTTGCCTTCGATTAGTATTTTTTTAAACTTTTTTTCATAGTCTTTTCGCATTTCTAAAAAATCTTTAAGCTGGTCTCCGGCCATAAATCTCCACTCATCATTAAATACTGTAATAGAAGCCGGGTGATCATAAGCGGCATTCAGGTGCAGTTTGATAAGTTCCCTCAATTTCTTTTTCGCTGATACATCAGATGTAAAAATTTCATGCATACCATCAGTAAAATATTGGGCAAAAGGCATACAAATCTCAACGAGCAGCTCTTCTTTTGATTTGATATGACTGTAAATGCTTGATGGTTCAAGACCTACTCGCGCTGCAAGATCTCTGATAGATGTTGCACTAAATCCTTTTTCACGGAAAAGCTCAGCAGCTGTTTCGATTATTACTTGTTTCTTTGGACTGTTCAGTGTATTTGTCATTTTTTGTTACTTCTGGTCTAAATCTATATAAACTTTTGGTGATCTGGGATGCGACTGACAAAGCAATACGTATCCGGCTTCAATTTCGTACGGCTCCAATGCATAATTCAGATCCATTTCGACTTTACCCTTAGTGATTTTTGCCTTGCAGGTACTGCATACTCCTCCTTTACAGGAATATGGTAAATCCGCTCCGTGTGCTATGGCAGCATCAAGCAGGTTTTGACCTGAATAACTGATTGAAAATTCAAAAACATCACCGTCCATCTGAACAGTAATTTCGCTTTCCTTACTTTTTTCACTATCTTGAAGTGGCATTTTTTCAGTTAAAAGATTTTTTAAACCTGAAGTATTAAATAATTCATAATGTATTTTGCTTTCCGCTACACCTTGCTCCAATAAAGCATCCCTGACATTAAATATCATATCATTTGGTCCACATATCATAAATCCATCAGTATAGCTAATATCATATAGGGATTCTGACATAAGTCTACATTTAGCCTTATCGATTCGACCAAAAAATAATGGCAAGCCCGTTTTTTCTTTAGAAAACACATGATGGATAGCCAGTCTGTTTAAATATTTATTTTTGAGTCCTTCAAGTTCTTCTCTAAAAATTATTGATTCAAAGTTTTTATTGCTGTATATCAAAGTCAGAGAAGCATCTTGAGTGTGATTCAAAAGGTCTGATATTTGGGAAATTATGGGTGTTATTCCACTTCCGGCTGCAAAAAATACCACATTTTTCACATTGGGGTCTATGGTAAAATTGCCCGAAGGAGGCATGACATCCAATTTATCATCTTTTTTCAACACTTCATGAGCATACGTTGAAAATTTACCGCCGGGAAGTTTTTTGACAGCAAGAGTAAGGTCTGACTGACCCGGTACAGATGATATGGAGTAGGATCGGCGTAATTCTTCTCCTCCTATGGACCTTTTGAGAGTAAGATACTGCCCGGCCTTAAACTGAAATATATCACTTAGCTCATTTGGAATATCAAATGTGAGAGAAATACAATCTTTAGTATTTTGTGTTATATTTTTAACAACAAGGCTATAAAATTTAAGGCGACCCATCAGATACGAACATTTGTTCGCAAAAGTATGAAATTATTTAATTTTTTAATGATATCGAATGGAGTATTTTTTTTGACCAATTGTAGTTAAATCCGAGATACGGGTTTATTCGGTGGTAGTTTTAACTAATGTTAGTTTTTGAAAATCATTCCATTTATCTTCGATAAACCCGTTTTTTAAGGTGAAGCCGTCTACCATTTTCAGATTGAATTCCAGATTTGATGCATCAAAATCTTTAATGAGTAATTGGGCATCTTCATCATCGATATCATTCTCCAACCACTTTACCATCAGGTTTTCCTGTACTTTTGTCATGACAAATTCATTGTTTACCCTTAAACGTTTTTATCAGGTAATACCCTATGTTTTTTATGCCGTAATTTTACATAATTTTATATGTAATGTATAAGATATTTATCTACTGTCGATTAAAACTGTATTAAAATCCACTTTGAGTACTTTTAAAATTTCAATATTTTCATATTGATAGTATAGTAGATGAGTTGAATAGAATCGGTGTATCCCAAAATTGCAGTATATTATATAATTTTTAAGTTTCTAATTTAGTGTATTATCCTAGTAGTTAAGAGTTAAAGGGTGGGTCGTCCCTTCAGAGACTGCCAAGCTATGCTTGGGAATGAGGGTAGCGGGCAGTTTAAACAATTTTAGTGCAAAAATGGGATACACCCAATAAAATGAAATTTTGATAGTAGATATTACTTCAACTTCAAGGTAGCCATTATCTCCAATGCTTTCTGCATTCTTTTTTCTATAGCTTTTACACTAAGTCCAAGGGCTTCTGCAATCTGGCTGTAGGTCATTTTCTCCATTCTATTGAGAAGAAAAACTTCTCTTGCCATCTCTGGCATACTTTGTATGGTATTTTCAATTTTAGTCTTAAACTCATCCATTTCGATGAGATACTGAGGGTCAGATATTTCATTCTTTATTTCAAACCCATTGCAAAAAGTATTTTTTACCTTTTGGTGTCTGACATAATCCAAAAACAAATTTCCGGCAACAGTAAATAAAAATGACATGGCTTTGATGCGAAGCACCTTTTCTCTATTGTTCCAGAGTCTGATAAATGATTCCTGAGCGATATCTTCAGAAAGGTCTCTATCAGAGCATTTTGCAAAAACATACATTCTCAGAGTTGAAAAATTTTCAATATAAAACTCTTTGAAAGCTATTTCTTCAATCAAGTCAGACTCATTTGTTGATGACATGCTCTTTTAGATATTCTATTGCTTCTTTGTACCCTGGCAAACCATGTCCTACTATACTGTGTATTGCTGATTCTTTGATATAATTGATATGTCTGTAGGATTCCCGTTCATAGATGTTGGTGATGTGAACTTCAACTACCGGAGTGGTGATCGCCCGCAATGCATCGGCAATAGCTATAGATGTATGCGTAAAGCCAGCTGCATTGAGTATGATACCATCATACCTATACCCTACACCTTGGATTTTATCTATCAGATCACCCTCGTGATTGGATTGATAATAATGAAGATTATATTCAGGAAACTCTCTTTCCAATTCTACAAAGTAATCTTCGAAAGATTTATGACCATATATTTCCGGTTGACGTTTTCCTAAAAGGTTAAGGTTGGGTCCGTTTATTATTATAATCTGTACCATATTAATTAGCTATTTCAGAGATAAATTTTATTCGTGCTAACAATACTTCTTCTTCTCCAATATCGTCTTCCTGCAATTTTCTGATCGCTGCATCAATGGAATCCGTAGGTGATGATTTGAAGTAATCATATATTTCTTCGATGATCTCTTCATCAACTTTATCTTTAATATAATAGTTGATGTTTATTTTTGTGCCGTTATCTACAATATTATTCAGCTCATACAGTAACTCATCATGAGTCATCTCCACGTTGCGAGCTATATCATCAAATGGCATTTTTCTGTCAATGGACTGGATTATTGTCACTTTATTTCTTGACTTATTGGCGACTTGTTTGATGACCACTTCAGTTGGTCTCTCTATTTCGTTTTCATCCACATACTTTTTGATGAGTTCAATGAATGGCTTGCCAAATTTTTGTGCTTTGCCCTGACTAACGCCTGATATCTGCTGCATATCTTCCATACTAATGGGATAATACGTGGCCATATCCTGCAGGGATGGTTCAGAAAAAATCACCCAAGGCTGCACTTTGAGCTTACGCCCTTCGGATTTTCGCAAATCTTTTAGCAACTCCACAAGGACATTGTCCAATGCTGCTCCTTGCCCAGCACCGTAATCATAATCACTGTCATCTTTTACAGTGAAATCACGATTGAGTGGAATCATAATAGATTCAGGATGTTTGATAAACTTTTTTCCAGCATCGGTCAGTTTGAGAATGCCGTATTGTTCTATTTCTTTATATAGAAGATCATTTAACACTGCTTGTCTGAAAATGGTATGCCAAAATAATTCATCTTTGGCAGCTCCTGCACCGAATAATTCCAGTTTGTCAAACTTGAAATCTTTCATTTCTTTGGATGCTTTTCCGGTAACAAATTCCACCAATATTTTGATGGTATAATTTTCGTTGAGCTGTTGTACTACTTTAAGAGCAAGCTTCATCTCATTCATGACTTCTTCCTTCTTCTTGGGAAACTTACAGTTGTCGCACATATTAGTACACTTACTGTCATCATATTCTTCCCCAAAATAATGGAGCAAAAATTTCCTCCTACAGGTATTGGTTTCTGCATAGGCTATCACTTCATCCATCAGTTGAGCACTCAGTTCTCTTTCTGCTACCGGTTTGTCTCGCAGAAATTTTTCAAGCTTAAGGATATCTTTGTATGAATAAAAAGCCAGACAATCACCTTTGAGGCCGTCTCTGCCTCCCCGACCTGTCTCCTGATAGTAGTTTTCAATACTCTTGGGAATATCATAGTGGATGACAAAACGCACATCAGGCTTGTCGATACCCATACCAAAAGCAATGGTAGCCACGATCACTTCAACTTCTTCCATGAGAAAGTCGTCTTGCACCTGAGTTCTTGTTTTGGCATCGAGTCCGGCATGATATGCAGATGCTTTTATGCCATTCACAGTGAGTACTTTGGCTATTTCTTCGGTAGATTTACGGGATTGTACATAGATGATGCCGGATTTTCCTTTACTGGTTTTGATAAATTGGATAATACTTTTTACAGCATGATCTTTGCTTACTTTTGGCCTGATTTCATAGTATAGGTTGTCCCTGTTGAACGATGATATAAAAATATTAGGATCATCCATTTCGAGACTTTTTACTATATCAGTCTGGACTTTTGGTGTAGCTGTGGCAGTCAGGGCAATGATGGGAATATCTTCACCAATGGCAGAGATCATGGTCCTGATCCTTCTGTATTCAGGCCGGAAGTCATGCCCCCACTCTGAGATACAATGCGCTTCATCTACTGCAACAAAGGAAATATTGGATTTTTGAAAAAACTCAATGTTTTCATCTTTGGTTAGTGTTTCAGGTGCTATGAAGAGCATTTTTGTTCGACCGTTCACAATTTCATTTTTCACTTCATTCATCTGGGTCTTGTTGAGAGATGAATTCAGAAAACTGGCTATATTATCTTCCTGGCTATACCCACGGATAGAATCCACCTGATTTTTCATCAGAGCTATCAAAGGTGAAATAATGATAGCTGTACCTTCCATCATCATAGCCGGAAGTTGATAACAAAGCGATTTACCTCCACCGGTAGGCATGATGACGAAGGTGTTCTTTTTGTCCAAAACACTTTTTACTATTTGTTTCTGATCGCCTTTAAATGATTCAAAACCAAAGTAGGTTTTGATGGCGGATGTTATATCCTGATCTGTAAATACCATGGTATTATTATGTATCTTACTTTAATTAAAATTTTAAAAATCAATGAAACAGGTACCTTTTACCAATTCCATTAGTATCAATATCTTTCTGCTTCCGTGCGAAATCTCTGCCTGCAATTCTGCATTTAAAATCAAAGTTTTCTGCATTTGAGAAGATTCCATAAATATATTCATTTTTTACAAAACAATGTTAAAATTACAAGAATTTTTATAATAAAAATAATCATTTACAATATTATGAAAATGAATAAATTATATTTCATATTTAAATGTCGCATGATATATCACCTTCACATAAATCACTTATTAAAATCAGCTCAGAAGGTGAATGCACAAAATTTTTTGTAAGTTTGGGCTGCCTTAAATTGAAAGGCTTTTTTTTCGGATGCCAAAAATACAAAATTGAATTCAAATCAGTATACTTTCATAAAGGAAAAAATTATCAATTCCTTAAAAATAGAGGCAGATTCGCTTTATACTTTGTGTCATACGGTCAATAATGAGATGTGTGCGGCTATTGAATTGATTTACAAATCGAACGGAAGGGTGATTCTCACAGGAATTGGTAAAAGTGCATTGGTGGCTCAAAAAATTGTAGCTACATTAAATTCTACCGGCACCCAATCGGTCTTTATGCACGCAGCTGATGCCATACATGGGGATATAGGCATGCTTTCAGAAAATGATGTCGTGATATGTCTGTCAAAGAGCGGGGATACACCGGAGATTAAGGTCCTGGTACCGTTGATAAAAAATTTTGGAAACTCTCTTATAGCCATTGTCAGCAATGAAAATTCTTTTCTTGCATTGCAATCAGATATATGCATTTATCTCCCCATGGAAAAAGAAGCTGATCCCAATAATCTGGCACCTACGACCAGTACCATCCTGCAGATGGCCATGGGTGATGCCATCGCTGTGGCTTTGCTGTCGTTGAAAGGTTTTACGGAAGATCAGTTTGCACGCTTTCATCCCGGTGGCAGCTTAGGCAAACAACTTTACCTGAAAGTCAGGGACTTGATAGTAAGAAATGAAAAGCCAAAAGTATATCTGACTGATCCTATCAAAAAAGTGATATCAGAAATTTCAGGTAAAAGACTCGGGGCGACCGCAGTCATGGATGATAATGAAAATTTGCAAGGCATCATCACTGATGGTGATCTGAGAAGGATGATGGAACGAACAGACGATTTTGTCAACATTCAGGCAGGAGACATCATGTCGGGTTTTCCCAAGACTATCAGCATAGACAACCTGGCAGTAGATGCTTTTGCCATGATGAAAAAACATAGTATCACTCAACTCGTGGTCATGGAAGAAAACAGGTATAAAGGCATGGTGCATATTCATGACATGATGAGAGAAGGAATAATTTAGGGAAAGACGAACAACCGAACACTCGAACAACCGAGCAACCAAACAACCGAACAAACGAGCAACCGAACAAACGAACAAACGAACAAACGAACAACCGAGCACTCGAACACTCGAGCAACCGAACACTCGAACAACCGAACACTCGAATGATTTGAACAATGAATAGCGTGGGTCTTCCCTTTAGGGAATGAGGGTAGCGGGGCAGATCGACGAATGATTTGAACAACCGAGCAACCCATGTTTGAATCATTCGTCGTTAAAATTGTTCAGATCATTCGTCGTTCGAATTCATCTTCCCACATGTACGAGCAATACCGAAATATCAGAAGGCGATACACCACTGATTCTACTCGCTTGACCGATGGTTCTGGGTCTTATTTTTTGGAGTTTTTCTCTTGCCTCAATAGATAAGGACTTTAAAGATTGATAGTCCAATCGATCTGCAAGTCTGACAGACTCCAGTCTATCCATTTTTTCTACCATTTCCTGTTCTTTTCTGATATATCCATCATACTTCATGGCTACTTCTGCTATAGTGATCGTTTCATTATCAAAACGGCTTAAGAAATCATCAACATAAGGAAGATAACTCCTCATATCTGCAATGTCTATATTTGGTCTGGTGAGTACGGATTTTGCTTTCACTTTTTGTTTCAATGGTGCAGAAGTGATGGATTCAAGAAATCCATTGATCAGGTCTGGTTCCACACTTGTGTCGTCAAAATACCGCTCGATCCGAGCACCATTTTCGATCTTGGCATTGACTCGTTCCAACCTTTCTTCCATTCCCAGCATACCTAACTCACTCGCCAAAGGTGTGAGTCTGATATCAGCATTGTCCTGACGAAGCAAAATCCTGTACTCTGCTCTTGACGTAAACATTCTGTAAGGTTCATTGGTCCCTTTATTGACAAGATCGTCTATCAGTACTCCGATATACGCTTGTGATCGTTTTAATATAAATGGTTCTTGCGCTCTGATAGCCAGATGCGCATTGATTCCTGCCATCAATCCCTGACATGCTGCTTCCTCATAACCTGTTGTGCCATTGATCTGTCCCGCAAAAAACAATTTTTTTACAAGTTTAGTCTCCAGGTTCATGTTGAGCTGCACTGGCGGAAAGTAGTCATACTCAATGGCATATCCTGGTCTGAACATCTTCATATTTTCAAAACCCTGAACTTTCTTAAGCGCTTTGTATTGTACATCTTCCGGCAAAGAAGAAGAAAATCCATTGACATAAATCTCGCAAGTATTCCAGCCTTCCGGCTCTACAAAAAGCTGATGTCTGTCTTTGTCCGCAAAACGATTTATTTTATCTTCTATCGACGGACAGTACCTCGGTCCAAGTCCCTGTATCCTGCCATTGAACATAGGTGATCTGTCAAAACCTTCTTTCAGGGTTTCATGTACCTCTTCACTGGTATATGTCACATGGCATGGCAGTTGTTTTTGTATCACCGGGGTATCAGTGTAGGAAAATTTACCGGGTTTTTCATCTCCGGGTTGGATTTCCATCTTACTATAGTCGAGTGACCTTCCATCTATACGTGGTGGTGTACCTGTTTTCATCCGCCCCGACTCAAATCCCAGACTGATGAGTTGTTCGGTGATACCGGTAGCAGATTTTTCTCCTGCCCTTCCACCGCCAAACTGTTTCTCACCAATGTGTATTAATCCATTGAGAAATGTACCATTGGTCAGCACCACAGCGTCTGATTCTATTTCGAGTCCCAGACTGGTTACGACACCTTTGCAGACACCATTTTTGACGATGAGGCCTGGGACAGTTTCCTGCCAGAAATCAATATTCGGGTGTGCTTCCAGCATTTCACGCCATTTGGCTGCAAACATCATACGATCATTCTGAGCGCGAGGACTCCACATGGCGGGACCTTTGGACATATTGAGCATCCTGAACTGTACCAAAGAATAATCGGTAACGATACCTGAATACCCGCCAAGAGCATCCACTTCACGTACGATCTGTCCTTTTGCCACTCCACCCATAGCGGGATTGCATGACATTTGGGCGATGGTATTCATATTCATAGTGATGAGCAATACCTTAGAACCCATATTGGCAGCACCTACAGCAGCTTCGCAGCCTGCATGACCAGCACCTACTACAATTACATCATATTTTGGAAACATGCCGCAAAGATAAGATAATTGATCAATTTTCTCAAAATTAGGAATTTTGAATGATGCTTGAAATCAAATTGTTTCTGGATTTCGCTCAATCATAATTCTACAAATGTGTTTTTTGGGGTGTATCCCAAAATTGCACTAAATTTATATAATTCCTAAGTTCTGAATTTAGTGGATTAGCCTAATAGTTAGGAGTTTAAGGGTGGGACTTCCCTTTAGGGAATGAGGGTTGCGGGCAGTTTAAACAATTGCAGTGCAAAAATGGGATACACCCGTTTTTTTAAACTTGTTTTCTTGTAATACTTATGGCTTGGGTAGAGTTTCTGCCTGATTACTCCAATTCCAGACTATTGATCATTTCTTTAAGTTCATTTGGTTTGAGGTCAGCTTTTTCACTTTTATCGTAAATTGTGAGAAGATAAATTGTTTTTGTTCGCTATATAGATAAGTGATTATCCTTGCTCCACCTCTTTTTCCTTTGCCTTTACTGCTGACCAACAATCGAATTTTAAAACAGTTGTTTCCGATTTGTATACCTATGGATGGGTTGGTGACTAATTCAAAAATGAGTCGGGAATACTCATCTTTTAATGAACGATACTTTTTAGCCAATCGTTTAAGCTCTGTTTCAAATCGATGGGTAGAAATAACATTATAACTCATTTAGTAATTCCTGAGCAGTTTTTAATTTTATTCTACCTTCCTTATGCAATTTCACCTCTTGGGCAGCTTCTTTCAAGTCTTCCCATAACTCTATTTTAGAAACGCTCATTGGTTTAATTTTTTTAACAAATGAAAGATTTTCTAAAACCTTTATTGCAAAATTCGCATCATCATCCTGAATATCTATAAGTATTTTCATCGGTAAATTCTATTTTCTAAAAAACATAACTTGTTGATATAACAAATTGGCTTTCATTAAAGTTCTACGAAAATTTTTGTGTTCAGTTTTCTCTAAATTTGGGTTTTTTGAATTAGTCACACCACCTGTGAGATTAGTTTTTTTATATCAATCATAGATTTGCTATCTAACTGAAACTGAGGAATGAAAGTAATCGCTGTTTCAATTTTCATAAAATATTCATCTATTATTGTAAACAATTTATATTCACCGTTGTATGATTTTGTACAAATATTTTCCATATCGACAAGCACTATGATCCTTTATCCTAAAGATATAAAAGAAAAACTGGAATATTCTAAAATTATTGATGCCATTTGTTCAGAATGTCTGTCAGGTATGGCAATTGACTACTTCAGGAAGATAGAAATACTTACAGAGTTACAGCACATATCACAACTGATCAATGAAACGGATGAATATAAAAAAGCACTTCAACGGGGAGAATCCTTACCAATAACTTCTTTTGAATCAGTCACGGAAGATGTCCAGTTGGTACGAAAAGAAGGCTATGTACTTGAAATAGGTAGCATTAAAAACATTTACAGGATAGTCTCCATTGGTATGGAATTGGTGCAATACTTCTCTGATGCTGAGAAAGTCAAAATGAATCCACTAATATCAGGAATAATATCTGGTATCGTCATAGACAAGGCCCTGACCAAAGAAATCGACAGGGTACTTGATGAAGAAGGCGACGTGCGGCCCAATGCTTCAGAAGAGTTGCTCCGCATCTCCAAACTGATCAAATCCAGAGAAAGAGAAATAGAAAAAATTTTCAATAGTGAAGTGGAAGTTTATAAATCTAAAGGATATCTTGTAGATACATATGAAAGCATCAGAAACGGCAGAAGGGTGCTCACCGTAGCTTCAGAACACAAAAGAAAAATACACGGAATCATACATGACGAATCTGCCACTGGCAAAACGATATATATTGAACCTGAAAAAGTGATGCATTTCAATCAGGAAATCTACAATCTCTATGCTGAAAGACGACATGAGATATACAAGATTATCAGAGCATTGTGTGCTTTTATACGGCCTTATGCAGATGGCATACTGACGATACAGCACATCCTGGTCAAACTGGATACTATAAGGGCCAAGGCTCGATTTGCATACCGTATCAATGCAGGAAAACCATATCTGGATACCAAACCTGTATTCTGTTTTAAGACGGCTTACAATCCCGTCTTGCTCCTAAAAAATGAAAACACAGGTGCTCCGGTAATACCATTTGATCTCGAGCTACATGGTAGCAATCGTATCCTGGTACTCAGTGGACCAAATGCCGGCGGAAAATCCGTGGCATTAAAATCTGTAGGCCTGCTCCAGATGATGCTACAATCCGGCATGCTGATTCCTGTAGATGAAAATTCTCATTTTGGCATTTTTGATAAGATATTTGTGGACATAGGAGATCAGCAGTCGCTGGAAGATGACCTGAGCACATACTCATCACATCTCAAAAACATGAAGTTTGTCACAGAAAATGCGGATAAAAACTCATTGGTACTGATAGACGAATTTGGTTCGGGTACTGATCCCAAAATTGGAGGTGCTATAGCTGAAGCTGTACTTAACGATATGAATTACAGAAAAGTGTTTGCTACTATCACCACACACTATTCCAATCTGAAATATTATGCATACAAAACCAAAGGTGTCATCAATGGTTCGATGGAATTTGACAAATTGCATCTCAAACCTACTTTCAGGATGCAGGTGGGGAAACCGGGAAGTTCATTTGCATATGAGATAGCAGAAAAGATCGGCCTTGACTCTCGTATCGTCAAGTATGCTCAGCACAAAACCGGAAAAAATGAAAAAGCCATAGATGACTTGCTCATCAACCTGATGTCAGAAAAAAAAGAATATGAAGACAAGCTATCCTCCCTGCTGGAAAAGCAGGACCGGCTCGACAGACTGATACAGTCATATGAACATATGAATACTGATCTCGATATCAAGCGCAAAAAAATAAAACTCCAGGCCAAAGAACAATCGGCTATAAAAGTGATGGATCAGAACAATGAAATGCAAAAGATCCTCAAAGAAATCAAGCAGTCCAAAGATGAAGAAAAAGCACTGCAGGCATCTATCGCCCTGAAGAAAAAACAGGAAGAAACCCTCAAAGAACTCGAATCGCTGAAGATGGAAGTATTTGCCAGAGAGATCACTGCTTCGAAAGACAAAATAGAAGTGGGTTCTTTTGTACGTATGCGCAATGGCACGACCAATGGCGAAGTCCTCTCTATCCAAAAAGGTGTCGCCGAAGTGCAGATGGGATTTCTAAACCTGAAAGTGCCAGTCATAGATCTTGTCTCCGCCAAAGAACCTATAGAAACCAAGACCAAGAGTATCCACCTGCCCAAATCGGGAAATGAGATGCCTGACACAAAAATTGATATCCGCGAATATACCAAGTCAGATGCCCTTCATATGCTTCAAAACTTTATGGACAAAGCACTGATGAACAATACCTACGAACTCAGAATCATCCATGGTGTAGGCACTGGTGTTATGAAAAATGAAGTCAAAAAACTACTGCGCCAGTACAGGGACGTGAAAGAAGTCTGGCATCCTGAGCCTGAACAAGGAGGCGAAGGGGTGACTTTGGTGCGGTTTTAGGATGATTTGTTTTGCATGCATTGTTGCTACAAAATTAAAACAATGTGTAAGTAAATTTTAATCCTGCATTGACAGTAAATCTTGAGCCTTCATATGGTAGTATTGAATTCAGTGGAGTATATACTTCACTTCTAAAATTTGGGTTAAACTCATTGACACCTGATGGTCTTTCAAAAATCACACGATCATTGGTGAGCCATTTTAGATCTAAAAATCCTGATATTCTGGACCTGTTATTGATAAAATAATTGAAATTTAGTGGTAAGGAGAGTTGTGCTGCATGTTGACTAAATGTCTGAGTAGCCAAAGAAATGGTAGGAGAAGCACTGATGGTTGTTCGTGAGTTGGGATTGAAAATCAACCCATAGCTACCTGATAAAGTGGTGACATTATCTGCCTGGTGTGCATTGTTAAAGCCATGAGACAACCTTAATGAAGTTTCAGTTCCAAAAAACAGGCTTTTATTTTTTGCATTAACGTAGGTAACTGAAGCTAATGCACCACGATTTAACTCAGACTCCCAATTTACATTGTTTCGCTTGTCCCAGTTCTTTTGCGCCCATGGAGAAATACTGAATGAAAGCCTTTTCCCATTTAGCCTTTGGGCCGTAAAATTTCCGGTCCAGTTATCGTTCAGTATTGTAAATGTTTTGATATTTTGATCTATTCCTTTTGAGTTTAGCCAATTTGTAAGCTCAGTTAGCTGATAGATAGTGGCTCTTCTGAAATCAAATATCCTTTGATTTTTAACCTTGGCCATCAATGCTGCCAACTCATAAAGTTCACTTTCGGAAAATTTAGATTTGATAATACCGGCTTCCAGCAAATCATTCATAAGAAACTGTGCATCAAAAACTTCAGATACAGGCTCCAATCTACCAAAACCTAAACCCAAAGAAAGGTCAGCTGCAGCTTGAGTGTATGATGAGTTGATAACGCTGCTGTAGCTGACAGTAAGCTTATGATTGACCTCAAAAAACTTTCCTTTCAATCCTAAAAAGGAAGCTTCATTTTGGAAATAATTTCGATTTATCTGATTTTTATTGAGATTCAGATAGAAGCTCTTCACTTTATTCTCAATTGGTAACAAATCATATTTTGCATAGCTGAACCTATTCTGAACAGAAACAAAGTCTGTTTTTTGCCTTTTGCCTGTATTTAAAAACTGAAAGTAATTGCTCTCTAAATCGTAAGAAAAATTTCTGGATTTGTAGTCTTTGGTCAGTTCATATTTATTGTAACTTCCCAAGGAGTTAAAACTGATATTTAGACCTTTTACCTTTACCTCAGGAAATTTATATAGATCATAATTGTATTGACCAACAAGCATATTAGCCGAACCTAAGGTAAATATCATAGTGATGTAAAATAGTGTTTTCATAAAAATTGATTGGAAGAGTTGAATAATTAAAAAGTTATATCTTTATAACTCCCAAGAAAAAATAACGCTGCTTAAGGCTTTGAAATTTAATAAAGCTTTAACCAAGTCTGGTAACTATTAAGTTTTTATTAATTGTGTTTGCATAAATGCACAAGTTGCAAACTTGCACCAGCAGAAGACTACTATGGAAAAGTTATTCATTTGTATGAAATGAGTAAAATTTAGCTGGCGCTAATCATAAATGTCTTTCCTGTGTCCTAAGTCAATGACATCCACCAAAAGGATATCATCAAAAATTTCGTAGATAATGTAAAATTTTAATACATCCCCTCTACCTCACTTT
Source organism: Saprospiraceae bacterium (assembly GCA_016713025.1). NCBI lineage: Bacteria > Pseudomonadati > Bacteroidota > Saprospiria > Saprospirales > Saprospiraceae > Saprospiraceae bacterium. The sequence goes on from JADJPZ010000003.1 coordinate 566,917, forward strand.
GTTTATCTTTGCACTCACAAAACCTTCTTGAGTGATTCCAAAATATGTCACTGTCATCTTCCCATTAGCTCTACCAAAGCTGTATACTTATGCCGTTCCACCCGAAATGGCAGCAGATATACTCGCTGGTATCAGGGTCGAAGTATCGCTCAAAAATAAGCTGTACAGTGCACTCGTCGCTGAGATTCATGAGGAGATGACACTTGCTTATAAACCCAAAGCCATCATCTCTATCATCGATAAAATACCATTAGTCACTGCGGTTCAACTGCAATTTTGGACGTGGATGGCTGAATATTATTGTTGTACCATAGGAGAAGTCATGAATGTGGCCATGCCGTCAGGGCTAAAATTAGAGAGCGAGACCAAGGTAGTTTTTAATGGCAATCTCGAAGACATAGATCAGACGCTCTCTGATGACGAATATCTCATAGCCGAGGCTGTATCTATCCAAAATGAGCTCACCATCCTCCAAATCCAGGAAATCTTAGACAAAAAAACGGTCTTCCCGATATTAAGAAATCTATTAGACAAAAGGATTATCTCCATCAAGGAAGAACTCATCGAAAAATTCAAACCCAAAACCGCCAGCTTCATCACCTTGAATGAAATATATGTATCTGAACCTTCAAAACTGAACGATGCATTTGATCTGGTGGCAAGAAGTGAAAAACAAACCAAAGCATTGCTAGCCTTTGTTCAAATATCCAGAAATAAAAATTACATTCAGGCTGTTTCTGATATCTGCCAACTTGCTAATGTCGATACTCCGGTCATCAATGCCATGGTCAAAAAGGATATTTTCACTATCTCAAAACAGGTTGTGAGTCGTATAAAAAACAACGGAGCTTATCACCCTGAAACTGATACAAATCACCAACTCAGCCACCAGCAGGAAGATGGCTTGAAAGATATCGAGCATCATTTTGGACAAAACAAACCCGTGCTCCTTCATGGTATTACCGGAAGTGGTAAAACCAAAGTCTATACCGAACTCATCAAAAAGGTACTGGCAGAGGAAAAGCAGGTATTGTATCTCTTGCCGGAAATAGCACTGACCAATCATATGGTTGATCGTTTGACAGAAGTTTTTGGAAGTGACATCCTTGTGTATCATAGCAGGATGAACAATCAGGAACGGGTAGAACTCTGGAATGCCGTGCTATTAGGTGGAAAAATAGTCATTGCAGCCAGGTCGGGACTGTTCCTGCCATATATCCATCTGGGCCTGATCATCGTGGATGAAGAACATGATCCTTCGTTCAAACAGTCAGATCCCAATCCGCGGTACAATGCACGGGACGCTGCTATTTTTATGAGCCGTCTGACTAATTCAAAAATTATCCTCGGCAGTGCCACGCCAAGCATGGAGTCTTTTGCCAATACTGTCAACGATAAGTATGGTTTAGTAACTATGAATGAGCGACATGGAGATTCAGTATTACCGATAGTACAGGTGGTTGACCTGAGAAGCGAATATAAAGATAAAAGGTTTAAAGGGCTATTCAGTTCAGAATTAGTGGCTGCGATAGAAGATGCTTTGGAAAAGAAAGAGCAGATCCTGTTGTTTCAAAACCGTCGTGGTTATGCTCCAACACTGCATTGTCACATTTGCGGCTGGAAGGCGGAATGCACCAACTGTGATGTGCATCTCACAGTGCATAAAGCCTTCAATGAAGTGAGATGCCACTACTGTGGCACGAGAGCAAAACTACCCAAACAATGTCCTGCCTGCGGCAATCATGAGTTGCATGAGACAGGATTTGGCACAGAAAAAATAGAGGACGATATCAGGGAAACCTTTCCGACGGCTACTGTAGCCAGGCTGGATCTTGATACCGCAAAAACAAAACTGGCATTTGAGACTATCATCCATGATTTTGAAGAAGGAAAAATAGACATCCTTGTGGGTACTCAGATGATTACCAAAGGGCTGGATTTTGGCAATATCGCTTTGGTTGGTGTTCTCAATGCTGATGCACTATTGAGATATCCTGACCTTAGAGCCAATGAAAGAGCTTTCCAGCTACTCACACAGGTATCCGGCCGTGCAGGAAGAAGGGCTAAACAAGGCAAAGTGATCATCCAGACATTTGATCCTGCCCATCCGGTGATTGTAGAGACAATGCATCACATGTATGACCGATTTTTTGAAAGAGAGTCATCAGAAAGGAAAATGTTTTTGTATCCGCCATACTTCCGCATGATACAGATCGAGTTTTTACATAAAAATGCATCTACATGTGCACATGCTGCAGCTGTTTATGCAGAAGCTGTAAAAAAACAAATAGGAAGTCGTCTCATTGGACCTGCTACACCGGGTATAGCCCGCATAAGGGGTCAATATATACAGCAAGTCACCGTCAAAATGGAAAAAGATCCAATCGCAGTAAAAAAAGTAAAAGCCATCATCATGGCAGAAAGGGATAAACTGCGACATATCAAGGCTTGTAGCACTGTAAGGGTCAATGTTGATGTGGATCCTTATTAGGAACGTGGAGAAATGGAACGTGGAGAAATGGAACGTGGAGAAATGGAACGTGGAGGATGGAACGTGGAGGATGGAACGTGGAGGATGGAACGTGGAGGATGGAACGTGGAGGATGGAACGTGGAGGATGGAACGTGGAGGATGGAACGTGGAGGATGGAACGTGGAGGATGGAACGTGGAGGATGGAACGTGGAGAAATGGAACTTGGAGGATGGAAAATTTTGGGAGTGTAAGAAAGATTGTGTAAACTAGTATCAAGGAGTTAGGCTTCCATCTGTGGGGGGTACCCCCACAGATGGAAAATTTTAATATGTTTGTGCGACCAAGTACAGACACATTTTTTAACCTAACAAATTTAATAGTTATGCAAAGTAACAAATTTAATCTTAATCTCTCTGAATTTCTTCAGGATGTCAAGTCTCTTAATGATTTTGACAATGTTATGAATGGTCTTTACAAAGATGGCATTCAAGAACTTTTAAAAGCTGAACTAAGTCATCATTTAGGCTATTCAAAACACTCGCCCGATGGGATTAATTCAGGTAATTCCCGGAATGGGTCTTATAAGAAAAAGATACGCACTACACAAGGACAGGTAGAGTTGGATATTCCACGGGATCGTAACGGTGAATTTGAGCCTATCATGTTCCCAAGGGCCAAACTACCACTGAGAAAGTAGAATCTGTCATTACATCTCTTTACAGCAGAGGTATGAGCACCGATGACATAACAGCTCAAATTCAGGAAATTTATGGCTTAGACGTTTCTAAAACCTTTGTTTCAGATATTACAAACAAAATGATTCCGGCTATCCAGGAATGGCAAAACAGACCTTTGGATAATACTTATTACATCGTTTGGATGGATTGTATTTGTTTTAAAATCCGGCAGGATAATAAAATCATCAACAAGAGTATTTATATCGTTATAGGACTGAAAACCAATGGGATCAAAGAAGTTTTGGGCATCTGGATGAGCGCCAACGAGTCTGCCGCGTTTTGGCTTTCTGTCTTAAATGAGCTCAAAGACAGGGGCGTTAAAAAGATGCTCATTGCATGCACTGACAATCTTACAGGATTCACTCAGGCCATTCAAACTGCTTTCCCCGATACCGTATCCCAGCTTTGTATCGTTCATCAAATCAGAAACTCTATGAAGTTTGTCCCATGGAAAGATAGAAGGGCCTTCCTGGCTGATTTAAAAACTGTTTATGCCGCTTTAAATATGGAAACTGCTCTCATTGCTTTTGAAGCTTTTAAAGCAAAATGGGGGTCTAAATATGCCTATGCCATTAAAAGTTGGGAAGCAAACTGGTCAAATCTATCTCCCATGTTTCAGTATCCTACTAACATTCGTAAAATTATGTATACCACTAATACCATTGAAGGCCTCAACAGAGCCATCAGAAAATTTACCAAAACCAAAACACTTTTTCCAAATGATCAGGCAGCCTTGAAATCTGTATATCTTGCTATTCAGCAAATTCAAGTTAAATGGACAATGCCAATTCATAACTGGCATATTACTCATAATGAAATTTTAATTATCTTTGAGGATAATTTGATTCAGCCATAATTCTTTGAAGTTTTGTTTACACAAAATATTTTACAGCCTCTGAAGCTTAAAAAATACTTTTATCTATAAAATTTTTCAAACTAAAAGAACATTAATCAATCACTCAAGATAATATGTTATTTTTGCCATTATGAATACATTTTTCGTATGTTTTGCATCAGGCGCTAGTTTTTTATTGAGTTTTTTGCTTTACTTCCACCCTTTGCATCAGAATATAAAAGCCAATAAATGTCTTAGTTTTTTTGTTTTCACCATGGGTTGTGGATTTATAAGTATTTATTTGACAATTACACAAACAACCACGGAGAATAGCTTCCTTTTTAAATCTTTAAACTGTTTGCAATTTCTTTTGGCACCTAGCTTTTACATAAGTATTACCTATTTCGTTAATCCCAAAAAAGTATTTGGCAAAATGGAATGGCTGCATTTCTTACCCTTTTTGACATACTTCGGGGCGGAAATGATGTGGAATTACGACAAGGAAAGCATTTCAACATTCCCTATTTTTGCAATCAACGAAAATCTTTCTTTCTTGGTGCGGAATATCTTGCCCTTTATTGCAATCATATATTTGGCAAAATCCTATAATTTACTAGCAAAACATAAAAGTAATCTGAAACGAATAGCTTCGTCTATTAATGAAATTAGCCTTGAATGGTTGTTACAGTTTTTATTTATCCTATCGATAACCATCGTTACATGGATAAATGATGCACTATTTGGACTACCTTTTTTGACCGAAGCAACTAATTTTGTCTATGTTGTTTCTTTGTTTTTTTTAGCCTATTTTTCTATAAAGCAAAAAGCCATATTTGCATTTGAGGAAAAACATATCAAAGAAATTTCAGAAATAATAGAAGATAAAAGTGACTCCGACAGAAGACTCAAGGAAGGTAAAAATGTTGAAATACCAAGTGATGGCTCAGGTATTAAAGAGAAAACGAAGCGACTGAATGTAGAACAAATGGAAAATTTGGGGACTCAATTGATTTCCCTTATGGAAAAGGATAAACTTTTTCTTGATAATGAATTAAATCTACCAACTGTTGCTGAAAAATTAGGTATCAGTATTCATGAAGCTTCATTTTTGATCAATGAAAATACCAATGATAACTTTTACAACTTTATAAATAAGTACAGAGTCGAAGAAGCCAAAAGGTTATTGGCATCACCGAAAAGCATGGCACAATTAAATATTTTAGGTATTGCCTATAATTCGGGTTTCAACTCCAAAACCACATTTAATACCACTTTCAAGAGAATTGTGGGCATTTCCCCATCCCAATATAGTAAAGAACAGAAAAGTAGTTAAAACTTTGTTCGACTGGATAAAATCGAACACTTGATAGACCATGGAAGCCTAATTTTGAGCATTATTTATTCACAAAAACTTTTTAAAATGCTTAAATTATCAAATCCCTTGAAGTGTAGTCTTATTTTCTTTTTCTTGATTACCTTTTCTATTTCAAATGCCTGTTCAGTATTTATGGCCAATGATGGAAAAAATGTATGGGTAGGAAACAACGAAGACGAAGCCCAAAATACAAAGTACAGAATGTGGTTCTATCCTGCCAAAAAGGGTAAATATGGTTATGTCATCTGGACTGATTTAAACTTAAAATTTCTTTCTTACCTTAATCCACAAGGTGGTTTAAATGAACATGGTCTTTTTATGGATTTTACCGCCATTGCTGAAATTCCAATGGTGAAAGATGTACAAAAGAAAGACAGAAAAAAACAAGTGGTTACAGATCTTTTAAAAAAATGTAAAACAGTTGACGAAGCTTTGACCTATTTAAACCAATTTAACTTAATAAAATTAAATGCTGCACAATTGTTTATCGGTGATGCAACGGGCAATTATGCAACTATTACAGGTGGTTACGTCGTCAAAAAGACAGAAAATAGTTTTGCTGTGACGAATTATTGTATTAATGAAGGAAAAAAGAAAGCCTGCCATAGGAGAGATGTTGCTACAAATTACTTAACCCGTGAAACCACCTTTGAATTGAAAGATATAGCCAAAATATTAGAAAAGGCAGCACAAAAGTTTCCCCAACAATATACCACCAATGTTTCTACAGCAGTAAACTTGAAAACAGGTATAATACACCTTTATTATAAACACGATTTTGCAACTGTGGTTACCTTGTCGTTGAAGGAAGAATTAAAAAAAGGAAAACATCAAAGAGATATAGAATCCTATTTTCCCAAAAACATAGCACCTATTCTTGAAAAAACTTATAAAAGCAAAGGAATAGCAGGAACTATTGCCCAATATAATACTTTACGCAAAACAAGTTTTACTCAATATAATTTTAAAAACAGTGATGTTTTAAACCTTGCTATAAGCTGGATTAATAAGGGGAATGATAAAGATGCTTTACAGCTTTTATATTGTTTAGACGAGGTTGACCCTATCAATTCTGCTATTCAAACTTGGATAGGCGTTACAAACAGAAAATTGAATAACATTGAGGAAAGCAACAAGTATTTTTCAAAAGTACTGAGCCGAAACCCTGATGATTACTTAGCAACGCTTTGGGGCAAACAAGAAGCCGGAAAAATAACGTTTAAGTTGACAGATTTTGAAGCTGCGGAACGCGTATGGCTTGTGGGAGAATTTACCAATGGACTAAAAAACCCAATAAAAATGCGTAAAGAACATGGCTATTGGACTTGTGATGCAACCTTACCTAAAGGCGAAATGTCTTATAGGTTTGTCGTTAACAACTCTTATTATGTAGATGGCATAAATATATTGCATGCAGGAATCGAGGAACATACATTATCCAAAATATATGTATGGTAAGAGCGATTTTACTTACATTAAATGACAAACTACTGAAACTTAAGATTATTATAAAGTAGGTTAGCTAAATTTTCAATTAATACAATATAAAATCAAAATATGAAATCATCACTTGGAATCATTTTTATTCTTTTAACCTTTATAAGTACAATTTCTGCTCAAGAAAATGTAAAATTCATAAAAGCAACATCTCAAAAAGTTGCCATCAAAGACGGGAATCAGCCCATTTCAAAATGGTGGGATTATTTACGAAAAGATGTAAGACCAGTAGTATACCATATTTCAAAAATAAATCAGAATAGAAGAGTTATTTTTTATACTGATATTGATAGTATTGTTTTTGATGTAACGCCAAATAGTACATATAATTTTAGGGTATTGCTAAATGCAAAAGACACTTGTTATGCAAAAATTTCCACTGTTATTCCATCATATTACAAGGAGTATGAAAATTGTAAAATAACAAGAGACACCATTCCCTTTTTGCTTGGTACTGACAACTATATCCACATAAAAGGCAAAGTAAATAACTCAGAAACATTAGATTTTATTTTTGACACCGGTGCAGGAGTTTGCCTTTTGAATGAAAGAGGGCAAAAAATTGTACAATTGAATTTAGATGGTCAAACGGATAATGAAGGGTCATCCGGATTTACAGTTGAACAAACAAGTAGTTCAAATCATTTGCAGCTTTCGTTATTGAATTGGAATAATCTTCCACTTCTTTATATTGATTATCAAAACTCAATAAATACAGATGGTGTAATAGGTTTTAACATTTTTGAAGATAAAGTAGTAGAAATTGACTATGAAAAAAACATTTTAATAGTTCATAGTCAAATGCCAACAAACATAACAGGATATTCAAAGCATCAATTAAAACACGATAATAATGGTACTTTTATTGAAGCAACATTAAACAATGGTACAAAAGATTTTACAGGTTGGTACTTATTTGACACTGGTGGCAATATGAATGTTATGGTTGGAGGCGATTATGCAACCAAAAATAATTTGTACGGGTCAATGAAGAATTTAGGTAAATCAAAAGCAACAGGAAATGGAAAGGGTTTTTTTGAAAATGAAATTGTTGAACTACCTATATTAAAAATTTGCGGGTTTTCCATTTCACAAGTTCCTATACAGCTCACAAGATCGGACAAAAACTTTTACGACCAAGCAGGAATTATTGGCAACAACATTCTTAAAAGATTAAACACATTAATTGATTATCCAAATGCAACTATTTATTTAAAACCAAATGGTTTAATAAATGAAAAGTTTAAAAAAAAAGATGAAACAACAATGAATATAATTATTGGATTTTTAATTGCAATACCCCTTTTAGTTTTTGTTGTATTTCTATTTAAGAATTCGAAACGTAATATACTCCCAAAAAACAACTCTAATATGCACATAAAATTATTTTTAGGTCTGTTCATTACCCTTGTTGGTGAAGTTGCATTTGCACAACAAACAGTCCCAATTTTAAAAACCAATACTACTACTTTGGATTTTAAGGAAAGAGGTATTTTAAAAAAAGGTGAATGGCAATTAGCAGCTCATATTGAGTTAGATATTTATGAAGTAAGCAATAAAAATATAGAACAGGTAATCACCATTTATTCCGACATTGACTCTTTGTCAATAACTTTAATGCCAAATTCAGTTTTCGACTTTATTATCTTATGGAAAAACCAGACACCATTTAAAACCAGAATATCTTCACGCTACAACACTTACCGAAAAAACTGTAATAAATGTGTAATTACCAGTGATACGATTCCTTTTAAATACGGGAAAGGAAACAGGATATTAATAAAGGGCAAAATTAATGATGGTGAAGATCTTGACTTTTTATTTGATACGGGTGCAGAGTTCATTGGCTTATACCAGTCAGGGGTTAAAAAAAATCCGAACTTATTATTTAATGCAACTGGAGTTGCTATAGGAGGTGGTGGTCAATTTGAAATAAAAATAAGTGATGATAATAAATTGAGTATTTCTAATCTAATATGGGATAATAAAGCATTTTATTATAGCGGTGAAAAATTAGGGAATTATGATGGTGTTATGGGGTATAAAATATTTGAAGATAAAGTTGTAGAGATAAATTTTGATCAGGATATTATAATTGCACACAGTTCACTTCCAACAATGGAACAAGGCTATACTAAATGCAGATTTGAAAAAAGGGGAGAATTATTTTTTATAGAACTTAAACTCAAAATCGGTAATAAAACAGTTGCAGAATGGTTTGACTTTGACACAGGAAACACAGGAAATATTAATATTCATGACGAATTTGCTACCAAAGAAAATCTATTTGGTTTGTTAAAAAAAATAGGAGAAAGTACCGTTAAAAGTGCAGACGGTGCAAAGAGAAAAACAGACGAAGTAATACTTTCAAAAGTACATTTTGGAGATTATGAATTTACAGACATACCGATTTTTATTGAACATCCATCAAAAGTTGAAAACTTGCCTTTTCCTATTGTTGGAATTGAACTAATAAGCCGATTTAATGTAATCATGGATTATAAGAACAATTATATTTATTTAAAACCGAATAAGTATTTTTATACTTCTTTTAAAAAAAAAGATGACTCCAAAATGTATATAATTGTTGGTATTTCAATAACAGTAATACTTTTAGGTGGACTTTTCTTTCTGTATAAAAGAAGAATAAAATCATAATACAATCTTGTTTTCCGAACATTAAAATTAATTCAGAAAAAAATATGAAGTATTTAAAAATTTACTTATCACAAATTACAATAATTTCGGCTTTTCTAACTTCGTGTGGTACAACAAAAAACACCTATACGATAACAAAAAACTATAAACCCGATGACAAACAATTATACGAAACAATAGTAAAATTAGACAGTACTTTTTTTGGTGCTTACAATACCTGTAATACCAATCTTGAAAAATATGCTTCTTTTTTTTCTGAAAATATTGAATTTTACCACGACCAAGGTGGCTTAATGACTTCCAAGCAAGATATAATCGATGCTACAAAAAGAAATATTTGTGGCAAAGTAACCAGAGAACTTGTAAAAGGCAGTATTGAAGTATATCCGATAAAAGGTTTTGGAGCTATTGAAATAGGTTTGCACAAATTTTATAATAATCAAGAACCTGTTGGTACACCTTCAAAAGTTGGGCGATTTATGGTTATTTGGCAAAATAAAAACAATGAATGGAATATAACAAGAGTTGTGAGTTTACATTAATTATTGAATAATTAAGCTAAAGTCGCAGTTGGTTTTAATTCGCAGCTAATTTGATATGTATTTATGTGGAAAGGCAAACAAGGATTTAGAGATCACCACCAAATAATGCATGATATGATGGTGATAAGTAGTGAATAATTAAGATCAGGCTTTTCTAGTGCTCTGTCCAGATAAAAAGTTAAATTAAAATGGCCTTTATTTTTTCTAAGATCAAGGCAAAAAACGCAGCCATAGCAATAGCTACTGCAAGTATTCTTAACGCAGATATTAGGAAAAAGAACAACATTTCATTAAGTTCTTTATCTGGACAGAGCACTAATCCTAATAAATTCTTCAACATCAGTCTTATACTTTCTTCCAACAGGAATTTCAAAATGATCAAACTCAATTCCCGAAGAAGTCAAATTTTGAATTTTATTTTTGGATATGATAAATGATTTATGCACATGCAAAAAATCAACCTGCCCAAGCAGGTCCAACATGACATTCATGGTACTTCTTACTACGTGTCTTTCATTACCACAGTAGATCATCACATAATCTTTCAACCCTTGTAAATGAGTTATACTGATTTTGTTGATTAAGATCTTCTTGGTACCGGTCTTGATTAATATTCGAGAATCTGAGACACTTTCACTTTCGATGACAGATTGTAGCGATTGCAATTTTAAAAAATCAACAGCTCTATTAACAGCAATTCTAAAACGCTCTTTCCTTATAGGTTTTACCAAATAATCTATCACTCCAAGCTCAAATCCATCCAAAGTATAGTTTAAATAGGCCGTGGTAAAAATTGTGATTGGTTTTTTTTGGATGCTTTGCAAAAAGTTTATACCATTCTCTTCTGGCATTTCTATATCCAAAAACAAAATATCTACTTTATTTGATGCAATATATTCCCTGCATTCTTGTGCAGAATAACAATGTTTGACTAATTCCAAATTTTCATACGATCCGATATGAGATTTTAATACCGAATGAGCTAAGGGTTCATCATCAGTTATGACACATGTATACTTCATGCCAGATTAATTTGAAGATTCACTAAAAAGGAATCGCTTTTTCTTTCTATTACTAGTTCATGACGATTGGCATAAAGTAAATTAAGTCTTTTTTTTACATTGTCTATGCCTATGCCATGCGATTGTATGGCAATAGTATTATTTACTGGTGGAAGGTTATTTTCAATAGACAAATTAAGTAATTGTTCTTTTGTACTAATTTGAAGATGAATAAATCCGTTTTTTGATACAGTGTTCAGGCCGTGCTTAAAAGCGTTTTCAACAAAAGGAAGCAATAGCAAAGGAGTAATTTGCAAACTGTCATTCGTATTAGATTTAGTAAATGTAACATTAGCTTCAGGGGTTCGCAATTTCTCTAATTCGATATAATTTTCAAGGAGTTGCAGCTCTTTTTTCAGTAAAACTTTATCCTGATTACCTTCTCCTATTGTGTATTTTAATATATCTGCCAATTTCAACACACATTCTGCGCTTTTATCTGATTTCTCGATGATAAGGCCATATAAATTATTAAGTGTATTGAACAGAAAATGTGGATTAACCTGTGCCTTTAGGAAATTTAGCTCTGTCATGGCTTTTTCCAGTTCAATTCTTTTCAATTCTTCTTTTTGTTCAAAATAATCTACTGTAATTTGAAGCATAAAAGCTGTTAATACATATCTTATTGCCATTGTAAATTGTCTTATAAAATATAAAGTGCCTAGTGTGCTAATCTCTCTTCCTTTAATTTCTAATACAAACAACTCCAACTTTGCATTCACATATGCGGCTAAAATGGTAATCAAAATCAAACAAAAAGTATAGATAAAATATCGTTTCGCACCAAATAAAGTAGGATATAAGTACAGAAGGTTGAAGTAAACTAAGATCATCATCACAGCGGTCTTAGAAAAAAGATAAAATATGAAGTATATCTTATCCACATGATACAGCTCACTCTGATCAAAACAAAGTGAAATCATTAAAATCATCCATAGAATGATGTGGAAAAAATACTTCCTTGTAAAATCAAATCTGATTGCCATAGCTCAAAAGTAAGCCAATAATTATAAACAATTTGGTTATTCGTCTCAATTATTTGCAGTTTGTCGCATAAACAGATTTAAATGCAACTTTGCATCCTTTTTGGGCGTCATTAATGGAGAACGAAATATATTATTGATACTTCAAACAGTAATTTTATGTTCCTTCTTTTTAAAAAATATAAATAAATGTACTATGCTTAATTTAAAATTTAAAACCCTATTGCTAAGCTTATATTGTATATCGGCTTTTACTGCTAACGCACAAATATCTACAAAAGAACTTCAAACTTTTCTTGAAAGCGAAATAGTCAACAAAAGAACTAAAGGAATTGTTGTCGGTATTATTGATGCAAATGGAGGAAAACAAATTATTAGCGCTGGAAAACTAAGCGACAATAACTCAAAAAAACCTGACGGAAACACACTGTTTGAAATTGCTTCGGTAACTAAGCTCTTTACTACTTTAGCACTAGCAGATTATGCCAACAAAAACGAAGTCAGTTTGAAAGATGGTATCTCTAATTATTTGCCAAAAAAAGTTAAAACTCCCGTTTTCGATAATCAAGAAATTACTTTATTGCATTTGGCAAGTCATACTTCTGGCCTTCCAAGATTTCCTTTTAATCAATTTCCGAACAATCCAGTAGATAACTATTCTGTCGAAGATTTATATTATTACTTATCGGAGTTTAAACCAAACAAAGCGTTTGGGACAGCTTTTAAATACTCAAATACTGGAATGGGATTAATTGGTCATATTCTTTCTTTACAAGCCAAACAGCCTTTTGATGCTATTGTTAATGAAACAATTTGTAAAAAGTTAAAACTTAACAATACTACTTTTTCTCCTACTAATCAACAAAAACTAAATATAGCCAGCGGACATTTACCTTATGGACAAAAAACAGCACACTATCATGAAAGCGAAGGCATGAAAGGTGCAGGTGGATTATACTCTTCGGTAAATGATTTACTAAAATTTGCAGCCTTGGGCCTAGATCTTGAACAGAATGAATTATCATCAGCCATGCAATTGACTCAAACTAAAGTGGGTAATTTGGGCTATGAAATGGGTTATGATGCCGAAATACTTTATGACTATGGTATGGGGTGGAATATTTGGACTAAAAATGGCAGAACCATTCATTGGAAAGATGGTACTAGCTTTGGATTTCGGTCATTTATATGTTTAGACAGAGAAAAGAAAAAAGGTGTAGTGATTTTATCTAACAGCTTCAATCCTATTAACGATATTGGTTTGCATTTAATTGATGCCACATATCAATTAAAGCCATATAAATACCAATGGGGTTTGATTGATTCATTAAAAAAAACTTATACCAAGGCTGGTATTGATCGGACAATTGATAAGTATCTGGACTTAAAAAAAAGTGCAAATAAAGAAATTATCTTTCATGAAGAAGTCTTATACTATCTCGCAAAAGAATTATCGCTAATGAAAAAAAATGACCACGCTATAAAGCTGCATCAATTAAATATTGATGAATACCCAAAATCTTCTATGCCCTTAGAAAGTATGGGTAATTTATATTTTGAAATGGGAAATAAAACAAAAGCCTTAGAATATTATACTAAAGCACTTGTTATAGAGCCAAAAAATCTGCATTTTCAATGGGTTATTGATCAATTGAAAAAATAAGAAAACGATGAAAATAGTATTAAATAACAAGACAATTAAGGGAATTGCCGTTGGGGGAATGAAAGTATTATCTTTTATTTTATTGACCTTTTCATGCTTTGCTCAGATTAAAAATATCACAACTATAAAAGGCAATAAGATACTTGTAAAGGACTTAGACAAATTTATCATTTCGCAATTGGATAGCTTGAAGGTTCCAGCCATTTCATTGGCAATAATTAATAAAGGTAGACTTGTACATTACAAAAACTATGGTGTAAAAAATCTTGACACCAAAGAAGCTGTAAATCAGAAAACGATTTTTGAGCTTTGCTCCGTTTCCAAACCCGTATTTGCTTATTTTGCATTAAAGCAAGCAGAGAAAGGAATTTTGGACTTAGACAAACCCCTTTATGAGTATTATATTGATCCGAAAATTGACACTGCACATGGATTTTACAAACTCATCACAGCCAGAATGGTCTTAAATCACTGCTCAGGTTTTCCAAATTGGCGGGAAAATGAAGACTTTAAGAACACTTTATTTTTCAAAAATAAACCAGGAATGACATATGGCTATTCTGGTGAAGGTTATCAATATTTAGCAAGGGTTTTAGGAAAAATTCTAAATAAATCAGACGTAGAACTGAATGATTACTTTCAAGAAGAAGTTGTAAAACCATTAAAAGTGAAAAGCATGAATTTTACTTGGGATAATAAACTACGACCCTTTAAAGCTTATTCGCATAGGAAAGGGAAACCTACGGATAATGGGTCGCAAGGGCCACCTGATTGGTTTGGTTCAGCAGGTAGCCTACATTCTAATGCGGGAGACTACGCTTTGTTCCTTCTTTCTCTCATGAATAAAAACACACCAATTAATCATCAACTTATAAAATTAAATACAGATCTTCCAAAAGAACCTGACGGACTATTTCGCAGTTTTGGCTTTCCTTATAAAATGGCAGATGGTAAAGTACGCTACTATCATTCGGGCAATAACAGTGACGCTCAATCTTACTGTCATTTTTATAAAGAAGAGAAAATGGGATTAGTCATGTTTGTCAATAGTGACAATTTCTTTAAGTCAGGACTTGCTCAGAAGGTGTTGGTATTTTTGGAAGAAGAGTTTACGTATTAAACCCACATTTTGTAACCCAAACTCATTCATCAACGTATTTAAATAAGAGAATTAAAAAAGGTTTTAACAAAAATAAAATAGTCTGTAAAAATGGAAATTAAAGTAATTAGAACAATGACAAATACTAGGATTACTAAATGTATTCTGTTTGAAAAAAAACTATGGATCGCCTGTACGATGATCTTATATATAACCAACTTAATTTTTGCAAACAATCCAAAAATCATTTCTAAAAATGTGAAATTTACAAGTGAAGGAGTCACGTTGTCAGGTACGATTATAAAACCTAAAAATCCAGTGGCAGCACTTGTTATAGTTCATGGGTCTGGACAAGAAAAAAGAATGATGGAATTTGCGACGAATTTGTCTCACAATGGTTTTGCTGTACTAACCTATGATAAACGAGGAGTTGGCGAATCCGGTGGCGTATATGCTGGCCCTGAAGTAGGCACAAATAATGTTGATTCAACAAATCTCAATCTCTTGGCTTTGGATGCGAGTGCAGCCACAAACACATTGATGGCTGATATTGCTACCAAGCATATAAAAATGGGACTTATCGGTTGTAGTCAGGCAGGTTGGGTCATACCTCTGACAGCTCAAAAAAATGAAAATGTCAATTTTATGGTTATATTCAGTGGTCCACTTATCACGGTCAAAGAACAATTGAGATTTCAATTTTACACAAACAATGACGACAATTTCTGGGAGACACATACAGAAGATGATGCAAGATTTCATATAGCCAATGATGAGGATAGATATCAATTCATTGATGTTGACCCTCGTGTTGCACTTTCTACATTGGCCATACCATGCTTATGGATTTATGGACAAAAAGATATTCAAGTTCCTGTGAACCTATCTATTGAGCGCCTTGAAATTCTAAAATTAAAGAACAACCGATACCATCATCAGTTATATCCTGATCTAGGCCATAATACTGCTTTCACCGATTCTACGGAGCCAGTTGAAAATGCCGTTAAATGGATAAGATCCATGATATCATCAATGCAAAACAAAAAATGATTATTTTATTTCATAAGTAGTTTTAGCCCATCTTTATTTACATGTTTTCTTCTTAAAACTAAAACTCTTTGATTCACAACCCATAATTACAGAAATCAAAGAAACTAGGTAAATTTTACAAAACTGATCCATTGGTTATACATCATTTAATTTTAAATCCAGCACCTAATTCCAGGCTTGCATTCTCTATAAATACCCATTTGCCATCAAATAAAGGAGCATATATTCTGCTTGAAAAGTAAGTATCTCTACGCCCGATCTTTAGATTATACATAAGCCCTTTATCAAAGGAAAATGTGTTGAATTTAGTCTTAACATTATCTTCTAAAGCCGGATTTACTATTTTGGCTGAATATGAAAAATATTTACCTCCACCCATAATAAATAGCGTATGTGAGCAATGTTTGGAATATATCGATGTTCCAATGCCAAACTTTTGGAAAGTTGTGACGCTATATTTTACATCTATATTTCTAAAAGCTTTAAAACTATTGATATCAAATGAAAATGCCGTGTGGGAAGCAAAAGAAAATCTATTGTTGATCTGGTATTGCACCAGCCCTGCCACTTGTATATCTACCAAACCAAAAGCGGAGCTTACTCTGAGACCAATTGTGGGCTCTATGGATAATTTTCTTTTTGGATATTTTTCTTCCTGCCCATAAGAAAACATAATAAAGACAAACATAAAAAGTAAAGTTATTGGTAGTTTCATGGCTATAAATTTTTAAAGTAGTATTCCAAAGCTTTCTTTATGTTTTCATCTTTGCTACCGTTATGACCTTTGCCGGGGATTATACACAATTCAGTTTTTGTGTCAGGATAATATTTCTTGATGCGATTGTATAAAAGTTCTATTGGGGGCACCATATTGGGTTCTGTACCACCAACTCCAAAATAGACCCATTGCTTTTGAGATTTGATTTTAGCTCTTGTTTCCTGTTCATATTGCAAAATAATTTCATTGTCATAAATCAAACTAGGGCTGAGTAAAAAATATTTTCCAAAAGCTTCATTGTGTTTTACGAAGGCAAAAGCTCCACAGAGTCCACCTAATGAGTGACCAATCAATATGCGTTGCGTTCTATCCGGCAATACACGATACTCCATTTAAACTTTTGCGATGAGCTCTTTTTTTATAAAATTCATGAATTTTTCACCTCCACCTTCGCCGGAAAATCCGGAAGTAGAATATTTGGTCGGAGTATAATCAATTTCGCGATAGTCTCCATGGCGAATACCTATTACAACTACATCTTGCTTTTTATAAAGTCGACTCAATTCTTTACATTTTTTTGATATATAGAAGAAATTTGAATTACCTTCTGCACTTTTATCATCAGGATCAAGAACGTATACTGTGGGATATTTTTCTGCACTTTTGTTGTATTCTTCTGGCAGCTGTACCCATATTCTGTATGTTTTACTTTTCTCTTGGGAATCAATAAAAAATTCATGTGTAAGGCTGGAATCTAAATCACTCAACACTTCTTGTGCACAAGAGATTAGCGTCAAGATAACAATCAAATTTGTAACACTTTTTTTTAGCATCATTTTGCTCAATATTTTAGTAAGATTGCAAAGATAAGGTGAGAGCAACATAAATCTGTGTCTGAAAGATAGACGCAAGGAATCACATGACCAAAAGACTATTTTATCAATAATCATTATTTGGTAGGTCAATAATACCTATTGGTCAAGTAAAAATTCAATTTTGGCAACACCATTATGTTAATATAAAATAGTAATTTAAATTTATACCATGAATCCATTTATAGATTATTTTATTAGTTTTCATCATAGACACAGAGCCGCAACTCATGTGGTATTCTGGACATTGTTGTATGGTCTAGGTCTTTTTACTGATACTTCACATCTTCAGCAATTAAGTACTGATCAAAATATTGTTTTGTATTTGATGATGATGATTTCTAAAATTCCTATTGCCTACTTTGTTGTCTATTTTGTCATTCCGTTATACTTAGATAGAAAAAAATATTTATCGGCACTTTGTCTTTTCCTTATATTCTACTACCTCAATTTTTGCTTATCAACTCTATTTAAAATAAACATTTATCCGTTATTCCAAATGTATGTTATTAAGGATTTTGAAGAGTTTAGCCCTAGTCATTATATTAAAGACTACTTTATTTCAAACTTGGGAGCCACCGCATTATTAGTTCTAATAAAATTGTTTTTGAATAAAAGTGAAGTACAACAAAAAGCACTTCTGCTGGATAAACAAAAATCAGAAATTGAACTTAAGTTATTAAAATCTCAACTAAATCCACATTTTTTATTCAACACTCTTAACAATATCTATACTTTATCAATATTAAACTCACCGAAAACTTCTGAGTCCATTGCTAGATTGTCAGATATTCTGGATTATATGTTGTACAGGTGCAATTTAGTGGAAGTACTTCTAAAAAACGAAATCAAGCTTATTCAAAACTATATAGAATTAGAGAAAATTCGGTATGACGACAGACTAAAAATTACATTCATTGAGCATATTCAGTATGATGTTCAGATTGCCCCTTTGATATTATTGACATTGGTAGAAAACGCATTTAAGCATGGAGCTAGCGAAGATGCTGGTAGTCCTCAGATTAATATCGATCTGAAAGCCACAGAGAAAGTCATTGAATTTAAAATCCAAAATTCAATAACGCCACCTACACCTGATGAAAAAGTATCCTTAGGGATTGGCCTGTATAATCTGCAAAAGCAATTGGAGTTGATTTATAGCAACGGGTACAAATTAGAAGTTTCTAATGATAAAAAACATTTTAGTGTGTTATTAATAATAAATATCAATTCTAAATAAAAAGTGAAAAATGAAGATTCATTGCATGATCATTGATGACGAACCACTTGCTGTTCAATTATTAGAAAATCACCTTGCCCATTTAGAAAATTTCGAAGTTGTTGCTACAGCTAATAATGCCATCAAAGCAATTGAAATATTGAGATCAAAGCAGATTGATTTGCTTTTTTGTGATATAAAAATGCCCAAACTATCTGGTATTGACTTACTAAAGACACTCAAGAATCCTCCTAAAACCATCATTACTACTGCACATAGGGAATTTGCTTTGGAAGGATTTGAATTGGAAGTTTTAGATTATATACTCAAACCTATCACTCTTGAAAGGTTTTTGAAATCTATCGAAAAGTTTTTAAGAAGTAAAGAACATTTACCTATGCAGCACATTGATAAGAAAGATGACAAGGTTATAATAGTAAAATCCAATAATGTATTTTATAAAATCAACATAAATTCTATCTTTTATATTGAGAGCCAAAAAGACTACTGTAAATTGTTTCTCGAAGAAAAAGAAATTATTTGTAGGTATAAAATAAGCGAATTTGAAAAAGAATTGGCTGAATATGGATTTTTGCAGATCCACCGCTCATTTTTAATCAATACAAAACACCTTCATTCTTATACTGTTTCTAATGTTACTGTTGGAACGCATACTGTTCCAATTGGCCAAAATTTTAAGGAGTTAAGTTTGAGATATTTTGATAGTAAAAATAACTAAAATGAGATTTGTAGTAGTGCCTTTGGTCGATAGCGACAATTATTTTTCGTCCAGGATTTCTAAAAAAATGTTAGCTTCTTTTGATACAACGTTTGTTTGCTAATTTAATCAGTATTTTGGAATACCAAAAGGGATTTCGATTTAATAAATATTTTATTTCGGTAAGTAAATAAAAATAATGCTTTCTCCTTTCACCGATACTAAAGAGCCGGTTGAAAATGCCCTTAAATGGATAGGATCCATGATATCATCAATGCAAAACAAAAATTAGTTTGTTAAAAAATAACACGTTATTCAGTTTAGTATAGTCTTATTTTGAAAAGCTATCCTTAACAAATAAGCTTATCATCCCATTACCAAATAAGTTGATCAATCACTCCAGGCAATTCGATTTTCAAGCTATTTTTATGATTAATTCGAAGGTAGAACTACTCAATAAGTATTATTTAACATAAAATTAACATATATACTAATGAATTAGTAGTTATCCTAATAAATTAGTAGTACCTTTGCTTGAAATATTTTGAGATGATAAAATTAGCCAAAAGAGAAGAGCAGATCATGCAGGTGTTTTGGGATCTTAACAAAGCCTTTATCCGAGATGTCATTCCACTCTTACCCGATCCTAAGCCACATTACAATAGTGTAGCAACCATCGTCAAAATTCTGGAAGATAAAGGATTTATTGACCATGAAACCGTTGCAAATATGCATTGCTACTTTCCCGTGATAAGCAGAGAAGCTTATCAGCAGTTTGCTATGAAAGACATTGTAAGCCAGTATTTTGATAATTCATATCCCAGAATGCTGGCCTTTTTTGCCAAAGAACAAAACTTGTCAGATACTGAGTTGGATGAAATTGTTAAACTCATTAAAAAAGAAAACCAATGATACCTTATATCGTATATACTGCAATCATTATTGCTGCATTTCTTATTTTTTACAAAGCACTGTTACAAAAGGAAACCTTCTTTAGACTCAACAGATATGTGCTTCTTACCTGTATGACGCTGGCCTTTGTCATGCCAATAGTCCCTGTACCACAGCAATTCTCATTCAGGCAAGCACCCGAAAATCTTACTATACCAAATATAAATTCAGTAACTCCCAAAGAGGACATAAGCATTACCCAAACTGAGATTACACCTCCACCCGTTGAAACCGATTTACGTCAAACTTTCAATACAGATTCTGTTGTACAATGGCTGATTTATCTCTATTGGTTTGGAGTGATCATTTTTGGTCTCAATTTTTTGCTCCAAATAGTCATATTACTTTTCAAAGCATTTTCAAAGCCTGCCATCCTTGACGGCAAATTCAGAATTGTAGAGGTACCAGAAGATAAAGCTCCATGTTCTTTTGCCAATATCATTTTTATCAATCCTGAAAAATATGACTGGGAGACATACCATCAAGTCTTGTTGCATGAAAAAATTCATATTGAAGAAAAACACACGTTTGATCTCTTATTGACTGAATTGATGCTCATTTTTCAATGGTTCAATCCTTTCGCGTGGCAATGGCGCAAAGAGCTCGAAAGCAACCTTGAGTATTTTACGGATGCCCTTATGCTGCAAAATGATGAAGTCAGCAAAGAGCATTATCAGATGAGTCTCCTACGAGTAGCGGCTCCAAATATTCCCTTAAGTATTACCACCAATTATAATCAATCACTTCTTAAAAAAAGACTAATCATGATGAATTCAAAAAAATCAAATTTTCACACAATCTGGAAATATTTTTTTCTTCTGCCCATTATTGCAATTTTCATTTGCTCATTCAACGAGCCATTTTCACAAAGCCAAAGTAAATTATCAATCACCAATGTTGATACTAAAAATGAGAATGACAATGGAATGAAAAACACAGGATACTGGTTTGCTACCATCAAAAATGATCAGGTAAATATTCAGTTTAAAAATGACGATGATGAAGATAATAATAATTCAAGCGGTACCACCTTTCTAGTCAGCGAATTGGGCACTCTACCTATGGACAAACAAGGTACATTTTCTGTAAAAAGAGAAGCAGGTACCATGGAATTTACAGGCAAATTTGAGGGTAATAAAGGTATGGGCAATTATAAGTTTGTACCCAATAAGGGCTTTGTAGGAGATATGCAAAAAGAAGGAATAGATCTGAAAGAAGATACGGATTTGTTGGTCTTCTTTATGATCAATATCAAGGAATCTTATGTCCAAATGCTCAAAAAGACTGGATTCAAAAAGTTGGACAAGGACGACTTGATACCTTTGGCTGCATTAAAAGTTGATGAAGCCTATATTAACTCCCTCAAAATGGCAGGATTGAGTGATCTTAAACCAGGTGATTTAATTCCATTGAAATCGCTGAACATTGATAAAAAATACATTGAAGAAATTCGTAGTTCTGGATATAAAGATGTGACAGCTGACAAATTGATATCACTAAAATCTATGGACATTGATGGTAAATATATAGCTGATTATAAGTCAAGCAATAAGCACAGAACTGATGAGATTACAAGTAACAATATAAGTAATCGGACCAACGATGGCGGAAATGAAGACGATGATATCATTGCTTTCAAATCAATGGACATAGATAAATCATACATCAATTCGATCAAAGAAAATGGTTATGATAATATCGCCAATAGTGACCTGATAGCCATAAAATCTATGGGTGTAACTCCAGAGTATATTAAAACTATAAAAAATTCAGGATATCCTAACATTGAAATAAGCGACTTGATTGCAGTAAAATCTATGAGTATAACTCCGGAATATATTAAGAGTGTTAAAAATGCAGGATTTCCAAATATAGAAATCAGTGACCTTATCGCAGTAAAATCACTCAACATAACACCCGAGTATATCAAAAGCATCAAAAGTGCAGGTTATCCAAATATTGAAATGAGTGATTTAATAGCAATGAGTTCGCTTAAAATAGATGAGGATTATATCAAAAACTATCAAAATGTGGGTTATGGTAATATAGAGGTCAGTGATATGATTGCATTAAAATCATTAAACATAACAACTGCTCTCTTTAAGGAATACGAAGATCTTGGGTTTAAAGATCTCGATATTCAAGAAGTAATATCCGCTAAATCCACGCGTACGACTCCGGCATTCATAAAATCTATGCGCGAAAAAGGGCATAATCTCAAAAGTCTTGAAAAGTATGTGACTTTAAGGTCGGTCTTAGAAAACTAAGTAAAAGTCTTAGCCTTCACTTTAACCCAAATTTTGCATGTGACTACGTTGCGAGCACTGAAATACCAATAAATGTGGGTTTAAGAATAAATATCAACTGGCATGGCCTGTTGATATTTTTTAAATCATTTCTTTTTTCGTCTCTTCAATTTAAATAAATATGCAAAAATTTATTGCTAAAACATTATTTTGCTTAGTTATTATACAAACACAAGCACAAACCAATAAATTATCTAACAATGATATTGTAAAAGATAAAATTGTATACTTGCTCAATCAAGGCGATTATAGAGGTGTTTATAATTTAGCCGCATCAAACTTCAAGAAAAATATTTCAGAAGATCAAATCATCAATCTACTTCAGGGAACAGCAGATTTTGGAGACATTTTAAAAACAGAAATACTCAGTACGAATAAGGGTGGTGTATCAAAATACAGACTTGTTTATGAGAAAAAATCTTTGCATCTAGAAATGAAAGCGACAAAAAAATTGACATTTGAAGTTTTCGGTTTAAGCTTTTATACTCTACCGATCGTCCCTACACGGAAAGTATTTCTAAATGACAACATGATGAAAACTAAGTTGGACAGCTCTGTTCAAAGAGCAATTACGGCTTATATGAGCAATGAAAATGTCTCAGGTCTTTCAGTTGGCATAATTCAAAATGGTAATATGTTTACATATAATTTCGGAGAAACAAAAAAGGGGAGCAAGCAATTACCAACATGTGAAACAATTTATGAAATTGGATCAATTACAAAAACTTTCACAGGAATCATTTTAGCAAACAATGTACTAGAAGGTAGATTAAATTTGAGTGACGATATCCGAATGTATCTGGATGGAGATTTTCCTAATCTTGAATATAACGGGAAGCCTATCCAACTCGTACATCTGAGCAACCATACTTCAAGATTGTTATCACAACCTAAGATAGTTGGTACAAGGAAGGATCCGTTTGACCCATCACAGTTATTTTCTGAAAAAATACTATCCGATATTTTACATAATATAAAAATCGATACAATACCTGGTCATAAAATTGAATATTCTAACTTTGCAGTTTCTTTATTGGGGTGTGTATAACAAATTGCACAAAAATAAAAAAAGTATTAAATTTGCCACACCTGAGTATTATTAACCAATAAAAAACGAAACGATGGACACTAAAGATCAAATCTTAGAATCCATCCTGAGAAGTGTTAGAACCGAAGTTAGTTCATTTTTAGATCAAGAATCGGGAATTAAATGCCCAATTGAGTATGAGTTAAAGCTCATAGAAGTAAGTAGGAATTTTGCTAGAACGTTGCTGGATAAATCACAAGGTAAAATTCCAAAGAGTAGAAACTCAAAAAAAAAGTAATCACCTATTTTGGTAAATTAGACTTGAAGAAGGATCACGTTCTGTGTAGCGGCACCAAAAAGTTTGCCATTACGCGATACTTACAGGTGCTGCTTTGTTTATTGGGGCAAAGTAAGGTATTTGAAGAAGCTAGTGAAATGCTTGAGAAGCTTGTAGGGCTTAAAATCAGCGGCATGCAAATACAAAGAGTAAGTGAGTATTACGGAGATCAATTAGATCCTGCCATCGATCGCAATATCGAGAGTTGTATCCCTAAGTTAGAAGATGTTAAAAAAGAAGATGCTGTATATGTAATGGCAGATGGAAGTATGCTACTTACACGGGATGAAAAATGGAAAGAGGTAAAACTTGCTAGAATATTCACGCACAATAACATATTGAAAGTAAGTGATAAAAGGTCAGAAATTAGAAATTCGGTGTATGTAAGTCACATGGGGGGAGTAAGCGTATTTTTACCAAAATTAGAACGTCATTTAATAGGATATCAAAATAAGGTTATAATCGGAGATGGAGCTAAATGGATATGGAACTGGGCGGAAGACAATTATCCGGCAGCGACGCAAATACTAGACTTTTTTCATGCCAAAGAAAAATTAGTACTCTTAATAAAATTATTTTTAAAAGAGCAAGAACGGCAAAATTGGATCGACATTCAATGTAAACTTTTGATGGAAGATAAGGTACATCAAGTGATAGAGAATATAAAAAGGCTGAGGTGTAAAAGCGAAGAATCAAAAAGAAATAAAAGAAAAAAACGCTCCATTATTATGAGGAACATGAAGAAAGGATGTTTTATAAAACATATAGGGACAGAGGTTTACTAATAGGTTCAGGCCCAATAGAAGCAGCCCATAGGAGTGTATTACAATCACGAATGAAACTCTCGGGACAAAAATGGAGTATAAAGGGTGTAAATGCGATAGCCAACTTGAGATGCTTATACAAGAGCAACTCATGGCATATTCTTGAAAAATTTGTTAATGCGGCCGCTTAGTGCAATTTGTTATACACACTTTATTGGGATATATTTTGGAAAAAGTAAATAACTTGACCTATGAAGAATTACTCAATAAATATATTTTCGTACCAACAAAAATGACACATTCAAAAATATCATTTAGCACCAATGACTTCCTAAAATATGCTCAAGGCTATACTCTGGGAGGTGATACAACCGGATATTGGCGAAATAAATTAGCTGAACCGGCAGGTGGCATTCGGGCTACTTCGAAGGATATGCTTTTATATATCAGCGCACAATTGGAAGCAAAAAAGGGATCTCCTTATTGGTTGTCACATCAACTTACAGCTGGCACCAATCTACGCGGGAAAGGATTAAATTGGGGAATTTCAACTACTAAAAAGGGATATTTACTACTATCGCATGATGGGGGAACAAGTGGTTTTTCATCTTTATGCTTAATCTATCCGGAGTTAAAATCTGGCATTATTTTACTGACGAATAACGGCAATCATAATGACGAGTCTTTCTATGACATTGGAAAATTAATTTATTCGGATTGGGTAAAGTGAACTTAAAAAATTCATACGACCCATACACTGGCAACTTCAATCAAAACAGTTTTCCATAATAAATACATTTCAATCAAACAAATGGTAAAATTCATTCAATTATTGACATTGGCGCTGATCAGCAGCAATATTTTTTGTCAACAAACTTTAGGCTCTGAAAAGGAAAGTAAATATACCGAATATCTAATTCAAGACAGTGTTATGATTAAAACACGAGATGGTGCAACTATTTCGGCAATAGTAGTTCGTAAAAAAGGAGACCAAAACCCAAAACCAGTCATACTTCAATATACAATTTACGTTAGGGATAAAGGTAGAGACATTAGAACAACAAAAGAATCCGTTGACAACGGCTATGTAGGTGTAATTGCATACACAAGAGGTAAACGTTTTAGTCCTGACGAAATATTTCCTTATGAGAATGACGGTAATGATGCGTATGACGTTATAGAATGGATTAGCAAACAAAAATGGTGTAACGGAAGTGTAGGTATGTTTGGCGGTAGTTACAATGGCTTTACACAATGGGCAGCTTGCAAAACGTTGCACCCAGCACTTAAAACAATTGTACCTTATGTGGCGGCAAGACCAGGACAGGGCTTACCTGTGGAAAATAATATTTTTGTAAACCCAAACTACGAATGGGCATTTTTCGTTGGCAACAATAAATATTTAGACACATTAGCAGGAAACGACAGACAGCGTTTTAGAAATATGCAGAACAAATGGTGGGAAACAGGAGTTGCTTACAATAAGTTAGACAGCATTGATGGCACACCTAACAAGTGGTTTCAACGATGGATAAGCCATCCTTCTTTTGACAATTATTGGCAAAATATGACACCATATAAAAAGGATTTTGCTCAAATAAAAATACCTGTGTTGGCATTTGACGGTTACTACAACGACGGACAAAGTTCAGGCTTGTATTATTTGAGAGAACTGCAAAAATATAGCCCAGAAACACCTGCATATCTTATTATTGGACCGTATGGACACTTTGGCACTCAAAAAGGTGGAGAAGCTGTTTTGTATGATTATAAAGTTGACTCTGTTGCATTATTTGATATTACCAAAGTTACTTACCAATGGTTTGACTATATTTTAAAAAATGGAAGTAAACCAGCAATGCTGAAAGACAAAATCAATTATGAAGTTATGGGTGCAAATGAGTGGAGAAGTGCATCCTCACTTGACAAAATGAGTAATAGCTTTCTAACTTTGTATTTGACAAATAACAAATCGGGGAATTTTTATTCTGCAAGTTCTAAAAAGCCAAGTAAGAAAAATTACCTCTCACAAGAAATAGATTTTGCAGACAGAGAAAATAGTAATAACGATTATTATCCAGAACCCATTATACGCAAAGAAGTAGATACAAGCAATGGCTTCTTATTTATTAGCGACCCAATTAAAGAACCTACTATAATCAATGGTGCATTTTTAGGACAAATTAAAGCAAGTATCAATAAAAAAGATATGGACTTCGGTGTTACCTTATACGAAGTAATGCCGAATGGTGAATATTTTCATTTATCCTATTTTATTGGTCGTGCCAGTTATGCACATGACATTACAAAAAGAAAATTGCTAAAACCAAATACTATAGAAACAATACCATTTTCAAATACACATATGATAAGCAAAAAAGTAAGCAATGGAAGTAGATTATTAGTAGCAATAAACGTCAATAAAAATCCTTTTTCACAACTGAACTATGGAACCGGTAAAGAAGTAAGTACAGAATCAATAAACGACGCCAAAGAACCACTAATAGTTAAATGGTTTAATGACAGCTTTGTGAAAATTCCAGTATGGAGATAGTCGTTTAAAAGGTATTTAAAAATGTCTTATCTATTAACAAATAAGCTGAACATAAAACAAGAATAAGGCTCTAAAATCACCCCAAATACTGCTATGACATTTTTAGTGTTTTCCCTTTAGAATTGATAGACAAAAACTTTAAAAAAGAAAAAAGATCTCATTTATTTTTTTCTCAAAACAAAGCTATTTTCTGTAATTTCGGTCATTTGTCAAAAAAAAAGCAATAGAGAAAATGAACGAAGAGAAGTACAAAGCACCAAAGGCAAGCCTTTGCTGTAGTGAACAGTTTATGGGCTTTGGACGCGGACTGCTTTGATATTATGGTTTTGTGAACCAATAAAGGGACTAAGACGATCCACCTTTTCTCGCAACTCATCCTCCATATTCCACAGTTCGGTAACATGTTTTTGCTGCGATCTTAGATTGCCCATACTTTTGTCCTATCAAATTAAAAACACAGATCAATGAAATACATTTTTACCACAATTGCAATTTTCCTGAGTATAGTGACTTATTCTCAAACCAATACGCTCACAGTCACTGTAACAAACTTTAAAAACAATGAAGGTAAAGTGATGGTAGCCATTTACACGGGTCAGGATAATTTTATGAAAAAGGCAACTTTTAGAAAATCAGCCATTATCAAAACCAACACAGCTAAAGTCGTATTTGAAAGTGTCCCTGATGGTGATTGGGCGATTTCGCTCTTCCATGACGAAAATGACAACAATAAATTGGACAAAGGTTGGTTTGGTATTCCAAAAGAAGGATATGGATGCTCAAATGATGCCAAAGGAAACATGGGACCACCAAAATACGAAGATGCTAAATTCCAACTGACCGATCATAAAAGCATGACCATTAAAATCAATAATTAAACATTAACTAATTTTTTAAACAATTCACTATTAAACATTAAATAAACAAGAATGAAACATTTAATCGTATTATTAATCCTTACTTTAAGTATCTCTCTATCAGCACAAAGCGCTTACGAAAAAGGCATGCAATCTGCTATGGGACTTTGGTCTGAAGGCAAAAACAATGAAGCCGTTGCCATGTTCGAAAGAATAGCAGCTGCCGAAAAAGACAACTGGTTGCCCAATTATTACGTGGCTCTTGTAAGTACAACTACGGCATTTGCTACCAAAGACAAAACCCAAATCGATGCCATGCTTAAAAAAGCTCAATCTGCATTGGATAAAGAACTAAAAAAGCAGCCCAATCATCCCGAATTACTTGTGATGCAAGCTATGATTCACACAGCATGGATAGCATTTGATCCCATGACCAATGGAATGAAACTCTCCGGAATAGTCATGGAGATCTATGGAAAAGCTGAAGCCATCGCTCCTGAAAATCCAAGGGTTGTACTTGGCAAAACAGAATTTGAAATGGGATCAGCCAGTTTTTTGGTACCGATATCAAACCTTTGTGTGCAAAAGCAGAAAAAGCAGTCGAACTTTTACTACTTTTAAGCCCGAAAGTGGTTTTCATCCTAATTGGGGACAGGAAAGGGCGCAAGCAATCGTAGCATCCTGTCAGTAATTATTAATCTTCAGAACGATCATTTTGGCAAAGGAAATCCAATATATTACTAAAATAATTCTCACCGGAGTGACGGTTGGGATCGGCGTTGCTGTGATCATAATGACTCTGGAAGCATTATTTGGCAGGACTTTCCATTGGGACCAGGAGATGTTGCAAGCGTTTATTTATGATGTATATTTTGGATTAGTCTTGACTATCATTAATGCCGGTTTTTTTGATTATTTAAATTACAAAGTCAGTTGGCCATCTGGCAAGGATTATTACAGGATAATTGCTGGCTTTGTAGGGAGTATTCCTTTGACTCTTTTTGGTGCATGGCTGGTACGGCTGACCATTGCTGTTGGTATTGAAAATCAATCTTTTGACACATTTCTAAAGGAACAATCATTTCAAAGTTATTTAGGAACGCTTATCATTACTTTTGTTGTTTCACTTGTCTTTCATGCTATCTTTCTTTACCGAAAATTGCAGGAAACCAAGGTCAAAGAACAGAAAATCATAGCCGGTAATGCATCTGCACAGTTTGAAACGCTCAAAAATCAAATCGACCCACATTTTCTCTTTAATAGTCTTAATGTATTGAGTTCCCTGATAGAAGAGAATCCGGAAAATGCCCAAAAATTTACCACTTCGCTTTCCAAAATATACAGGTATGTGCTGGATCAAAAGGATAAAGAGCTAGTGCCTTTACAGGAAGAATTGAATTTTGCAAAGACCTATATGAAATTGCTGACTATGCGGTTTGAAAATTGTTTGACCTATCGTCTACCGGATACACCGATTGACGAAGATGCCAAAGTAGTACCATTATCATTGCAGCTGCTGTTAGAAAACACCATCAAGCACAACATCGTGAGTGATATGCAACCTTTACATATTTCAATATTTGTAGAAGGCGAAAATCTTGTAATATCAAACAATCTTCAGAAAAAAGAAGTCTTACAAAGTGGGTCAGGTGTAGGCTTAAAAAACATTGTAAATAGGTATGCCATCTTGACTAAAAAGCCTGTCTTGGTCGAGTCAGATGACGCTAATTTTGTAGTAAAAATACCTATACTGACCAAAGAAATAAATTTAATCAAAAATAAATCGTACAACGAAATGGATGCTTATCTAAAAGCTAAAAAGCAAGTCAAAGAAATCAAAGAATTTTATAGCAGTTTAATATCCTATTGTATAATTATACCGCTGCTTGCATTTATTAATTATAAAACACACTGGGATTTTAAGTGGTTTTTGTTTCCTATGATCGGATGGGGAATAGGATTGTGTTTTCATGCATTTTCTGTCTTTGGTTATGGTAAAACCTGGGAAGAAAGAAAAATAGAAGAATTGATGGCAAAACAAAATAACACTAATCAACGTAAATGGGAATAATCATGAATAATCCTGAACAGGAAATGGCTTACGAAGCCGCACAAAAGAGAGTTAAAAAATTAAAGGGTTTTTATATACACTTATTGGTTTATATTGTGATCAATGTAATGATCATTTATGCTAATTATTCCTATTCAAAAACATCAGCTTCACTTTTTGAATTTAAAAATTTCTCCACAGCTTTTTGGTGGGGAATAGGATTGATGGCTCATGCTTTCAATGTCTTTATAGCAGATCTTTTTCTTGGTAGAAATTGGGAAGAGCGCAAGATCAGAGAACTGATGGATAGAGAAAAAGAGAAAAATGATTTTGTGTAAAACCCACGATATATGACCACCATCATCATAGAAGACGAAAAGCCCGCAGCACGTATGTTGCAACGCAAACTCGAGAAACTCAATATTCCAGTTCAAGTAATGTTACATTCCGTCAGGGAAGCTGTAGAATGGTTTCAGCAAAATCCACATCCTGATTTGATCTTTTTGGATATACAGCTATCCGATGGATTGTCATTTGAAATCTTTGAAAAAGTATCCATCCAAAGTCCGATCATCTTTACAACAGCGTATGATGAGTATGCACTCAGAGCTTTTAAACTCAACAGTATTGACTATCTACTAAAGCCCATAGACGAAGACGATTTGGAAGTTGCCGTCGAAAAATATAGGAAGTTGATCAGCCCGAAGCCTGCCATCGATATGCAGATGATCCGCCAGCTATTTACTTCATCCAAAGCGCCGGAATACAAAAAACGATTCAGCATCAAAGTGGGTGATCACATCAAAGTCATACCCATCGAAGATGTAGAATTGTTTTACAGTGAATTTAAAGGGACTTTTTTGTTCACAACAGAAGGTCGGAACTACCTGTTAGACACAACCCTGGAGTCATTGGAGAAAGAGCTGGAGCCTTCACAGTTTTTCAGAGTGAGCCGCAAGTTTATCATTGCCAATATAGCATTGAAAGATATCGTCGTATATAGCAATTCGCGACTCAAATTGAACCTGAAAACCTACAACAAAGAAGAAGTCATCGTGAGCCGAGAGCGCGTGGGAGATTTTAAGGAGTGGTTGGGGTAGTATCCGAGCCTTGTTAATCATGCTTTTCTGCTCCAAAAACCAGCGTCGGGTTATCAGGATACATAGTGGATCTCCCAACCCTGTAACTATCTATTATCGCCGGTAGAAAGACTGGATCTGCTACTTGCATCCGCTATGCCATCAATATATAACCATACTCCTCCACTCGAAGCCTGACGGGTCACTGCGATATGATGCCAAACACCATCATCCACTATAGTATTACCTACCACGCCTCCGTGCCCTAGATTACTTCTATGTACTCCTACTACTATCCTTCTGTTGCATCATACAATTCAATAATCACCATAATCACCATTGCCAAAATACCATTCATTTGGGTTACAGCCATTAGCATTGTTATCTCCGGATTTGGCCTTCATCCAGAATTCTATTGTAAAATCCATTGCTACATTTACAGGCTTTCCAGGATTGCCCAGTGGAATTACTACAAGATCTATATCAGGATTGGCAGCACTACCTGATGCCAAAGACTGTAAAGAATACTCCTGTGCAGGACTTAAAAAAGGCAGGAGCAATAAAAAAGATATTGGCAGTTTGACAAGAAATCTGTATTTCATGAATAGATGTATTAACGATACAAATTGACCTGAAATTAATGTTGCAAATATAAATGAACTTTTGGCTACAAATAATAGAGATTCCCCTGATATTGGTGATAACACTAATTCACAACAATTTCTTCCGTTTTCACTACATCTCATGATAAGGTCATAAAAAACACAAATACCTTTGTTTCATTATATTCACCATTTTAAAAAAATAAAGTTATGCGTTTCATATTTTTAGTAATGTTTATTGTCTTTTACCTTGACTCAACAGCACAATTTGACAAAATCAAAAAGTCTGTCTCTAATGCTGCGAATGTAATTTCAAATACAGGCAAAGATGTTAAAGAAGTAAAAGAATCGGCTGCACAAAAGGAAACAAAACCTTCCACAGGACAGAACACAGTAAAATCCTCTAATGAAATACAAAATTCTGATGGTAATCACTACTACATTCGACCTGATGGGAAAGGCAAAGATGCTACGAAAGATGCTCCTGCCAAAGATATTGCAGCTATAGCAATGCAACTTAAAGCAGGTGATGTAGTACATGTGGCTGCTGGTGTGTATACAAGCAAGGCTGATCAATCATCTGATGTCTTTTCTGTTCCCATATCAATTATTGGCGGTTATAGCTTAGATTTTACCATGAGAGATCCATGGGGTAAATACAAAAGTGTATTCAGTGGCTCCAATGATATCAGTAAAGGTTTGACCACAGAGAGAGTCGGAATTCTGACAGACAAGGGCTTTAAAGACTGGAAAGGAGAAATTGTCATTGATGGTATCATCGTAGATAACGGAGCCAGAAACTATTATACAGATACAAAGGAAGAATTTATCAAAAGAAAAGCCAGCCCCGAAAAAGGAATGAATCCAACGCCCAATACGCCAGGTATAAAAATAAGAACCGGGAGTGGCACAAAAGTCATCATTAGAAATTGTGTGGTTACTAATACTGCTCCCACTCAAGGTGCCATAGATGTGCAGGTAGGTAAAGACGGGAAGGCCATTATCGAAAATAATCTGGTGGTAAATAATACTGGAGAAGGCATCATGTGCAAAAGTA